>SVUD01000087.1 GCA_015063445.1 Oscillospiraceae bacterium | reverse complement strand
TACTAGCATAGAGGTGGATGAAAACAATCAGTATTATAAAGATATAGACGGAAACCTTTATAGTAAAGACGGTAAGAAATTGATACAGTATGCTATTGGAAAAACGGATACAAGCTTTACTATACCGAATAGCGTTACTTGCATTGGCGATTATGCGTTCTATTATTGCACAAGCCTCACGAGTGTTACTATCCCGGATAGCGTTACTAGCATTGGCTCTTGTGCGTTCTCTGGTTGCAACCGCCTTACTAGCATAAAATATCGCGGTACAGAGGCACAGTGGAACACTATTTCTAAGGGATACCGTTGGATCAATAACACCGGCAACTACACCATAACCTACAACTACACAGGTGAATAAAGCGATATAATTAAAATACCAACCGAAAAGGACAGGGGCTGTCGCATTTAGGCGGAACCAAATAAAAAACGGCAGAAGCATTGTATAAAACAGTGTTTCTGTCGTTCTTTTATGAGAATTTGAAGAAATTAATGTTGAAAACCTATGGTTTTCCTCTTTTTTATTGGAGTTTTTTATTTTATCCTCGTTTCCTCGCTCAGCGTACCTTTGTACGCTTCTCGCTCGTCAGCCAAGGATTTCTGCTCTAAATTCGTTCGCCCCGTGGTTCTGTTCTCATTAAGAATTCGCTAAAACTATAATTATGACTGTGTTTTTCTCTTTTTTGCCTTGATTTGCTTGAATTCTTAATGAGACAGCTCCTTTTTTTAAGAGCACTGAGTTGTGCTGATTTTATTAACTTTTTGCCAGCGTTTTGTCAAGCCAGGCGTGGCGGGCTTCTATCCATTCGAGAGTTTTATCGAAATCGGAGGAGAAAAAGATTTTCGGAGAGTAGAAATACCATTTGAAGTGGTTTTTCACGGCGGCGCGGGATATCTCATCCTTAATACCGCGGAATTCTTCTATGGCGGAAGAAACAGTGCCGCTTATTTCCTTCCATCTTGACGCGAGGTATTCTCTATACTCGGGTGAGGATGCATAGAGCGCGGCAAACCAGTTATCAACGGAACGGAAGCCTTCGATTGCATTTTTGTACTCGTTTCTGTGCCTGCCAACAGAGGGACCTCTTGCCGCCCAGTCAAAATCCCAGACGGGACCCATTTTTAAGACCTCGCCCGTTTTTTTGCTCATATAGACGGATTTCCAGTTTATCTCAGGCTGACCCATAAGCTCCTCTATCAGATAATAGTCGGTGAAGCTTTTGAGGTCGATATACTCTGAAAGCTCCGCGAGGGTGACGCCCTCTCGCCTTACGAGCGAATCAACGGCTGTAACGTAATTTTTGATATATAAAAACTGCTCTTCCGTATATCTTTCGTCTGCCTCGGGGTATTTTACGGCATAGTATTTATTTCCGATGGCAAACCAATCCTTGCCCTCTTCGCCCTCGTCGGGGGCTCTTGCATCGAGTTCAACGAGAAAGGGCACTTCCTTCGCATTTTCGGCAAAATCCTCCTTTACGCCTGCACGGCCTTTGTTTTCGTCAACCTGGTCGGTGAGAAGATATATACCGCGGTAAGAGCCGTTCAGATAAAGCTCAACGTAATTGTAAGACGGAACGAAGCCGTCCGTTCCGATTTTATCGGCAAGGGTAAATGCAAGCCTATCCTTTATAAGGGAAAAATCGTTATATAGGGCAAGAAGCACCCAGCTTTTATTCTTTTCTTCCCCGAAGATGGACTGCTTCTCTGAAAACTTTATTCTGTACGGCTTTTTGGGATAATAAAGCCAGGTATCGTTACCTCTGCCGCGGATACCTGCTTCAAGCTCAGAGAAGCAATACTCGGCATCCGCGCCCGAAAGTGTTACAGTGCAAGTAACGTACTCTTCCTTTGACTCTATCTTTGCGCCGCCCTCGGTTACAACGTCAAGCCTGGGAAGACCTGTTTCATCGGTGGTTTTATATATGATCACAGTTGTAAGATAATACAGCCCGAACAAGATAGACAGCGAGATCAGAAGAATCGCCGTACACTTTAAAGCTATTTTAAATTTATGCATTTGATCAACCTCTTTTTTGATATTTTCATTATACCACACAGAGCCGCCTTTTGCAAGACAAAAATATCTCGCGCGGGGATTGCAAAATGCAATAAAATAATTTATAATATATATATCGGAAAAGCAACGATAAAATTTCCGTCAGAGGTAAAATGAAGGAATACGTAATCGGGAAAAATGATGCAGGGCAAAGAGTTGATAAATTTATCACCAAAGCACTTGACATACCGACATCCCTGCTTTATAAATCCATAAGACTTAAGAAAATAAAGGTCAACAGAAAAAGGACCGAGCCGTCGGCTATGCTCTCCGAGGGTGACACTATTCAATGCTTTCTTGCCGAAGAATTTTTCAAAAAGCAGACGAACGAGTCCAGCCTTGAAAGAATAACCCCGCGCCTCGCTATCGTTTACGAGGACGAAAACATAATGCTTCTTGACAAGCGCCCCGGTGTTTCCGTGCATGAGGATGAATCGGGCTCAACGAACACGCTTATCACGCACATTCAGGCATATCTTTACCAAAAGGGAGAATACGATCCCAAAAAAGAAAATGCTTTTGCTCCCGCTTTGTGCAACAGAATAGACAGAAATACGGGAGGCATTGTTATTGCGGCAAAGAATGCGGAGGCACTTCGCGTTATGAACGAAAAGATAAAGCTTCGCGAGATCGACAAATACTATCTTGCCGCAGTTCACGGAATACCTGCACCTAAGGAAAACACGATCGAGGGATATCTACGCAAAGACGAAAAAACCAAGACCGTTACGGTTTACGACAGGAATCCACCTCGGGACGCAAAAAAGATCATAACCAAATACAAGGTTATCGCGACAAAGGATGGAAATGCACTTTGCGAGGTTGAACTTCTTACCGGAAGAACGCATCAGATAAGGGCGCACATGGCATACATCGGGCATCCGCTGCTCGGTGACGGAAAGTACGGAATCAACCGCCTTGACAGAAAAGAGGGCTACAAATATCAGGCGCTTTATTCATACAAGCTCCGCTTTTCCTTCGTGGGTGATGAGAACGCGCTTTCCTACCTTACTGGCCGCGAATTTTCGGTTAAAAAGCGCGACATTTACTTCGTTAGGGATTTCATTACAGAATAAATTATTCACACATTATGCATAAACGCGAATAGAATGAATATTTATTCATAACGTCTTATACACAATAAACATTAATTTCATTTTTATTTTTATTATTTTATTGCTTGTGACGAATTTTGAATTTTTTATTCAAATATATTGCATAATTATTCTGAGAGTGATATAATTAATGCGTAAAATAAAATATGCCGTATCGGCAGTACATAAAGAGGAGATTTTAAAATGGACAAGAAGTCAATCAAAAAGGTAGTTCTCGCTTATTCGGGAGGACTTGACACGTCAATCATTATTCCGTGGCTCAAGGAAAACTACAACAACTGCGAAGTTATCGCGGTTTCCGGAAACGTCGGACAGGCTGACGAGCTTGAGGGGCTTGAGGAAAAGGCTATAAAGACCGGTGCTTCCAAGATATACATTGAGGACCTCACCGAGGAATTTGTTAACGACTATATTATTCCCACCGTTAAGGCCGGCGCGCTTTACGAGGATTATATGCTCGGAACGTCATTTGCACGCCCCGTTATCGCAAAGAGAATCGTTGAAATCGCTAAGGCTGAGGGCGCTGACGCTATATGCCACGGCTGCACCGGTAAAGGAAACGACCAGGTTCGCTTTGAGCTTACGATAAAGGCATTTGCTCCGGATATGAAGATAATCGCTCCTTGGCGTGAGTGGGATATAAAGTCCCGCGAAGAGGAGATCGACTATGCCGAGGCACACAACATTCCCCTTAAAATAAACCGTGAAACAAACTACTCCAAGGATAAGAACCTTTGGCACCTTTCCCACGAGGGACTTGATCTTGAGGATGCAGGAAACGAGCCGCTTTACGACAAGGATGGCTTCCTTGAGATGGGCGTTTCTCCCATCAAGGCTCCCGATGCTCCTACTTACATCACTCTTGATTTCGTAGAGGGCACACCCGTAGCGCTTAATGATGAGAAGATGAGTGCTAAGGAGATTATTCTTGCACTTAACAAGCTTGGCGGCGAGAACGGAATCGGACTTCTTGACATAATTGAGAACAGACTTGTAGGTATGAAGTGCCGCGGCGTTTACGAGACTCCCGGCGGAGCTATAAGTGCAAGAATAATC
>SVUD01000086.1 GCA_015063445.1 Oscillospiraceae bacterium | reverse complement strand
GCTGATTCCGAGGGTAATACCCTTGATTCCGACAACACCGGTTCTTTCCAGTATGCTATGGAGAACGCTCTCTTCAATCCCCTCGGTGAATACACCGTTCCTAAGAATCAGAGAAATTTTGCAACCAAGAAAAATCTTCCCACTTACCCCGAGAAAATTGCCGCACTCAAGGCAGAAGGAGCTAAGCTTATCCTCGTTTACGGTATAGGCAGAATGTGCCATATCGCATTCTGGGAGCCTACTTTTGCCGCAGATTACGATAATGCAGCAGATTGGGAAAAGGCACCTTACAGAATTGCGGCTAAGATTCATCCTCTTACCGTTGAGCAGAATGCTCTTACCAGCTTTAAATCAAGAACCACGCTCGTTCCTTGCCGCGCTAACACAATAGGCCCCGGCATCTTCCTTCAGGCAGATTATGCTATAGGCGGAGCAGACGGAACTCTTGGCAGAGGAATGCAGTGGCAGGGTATGTCACTCTGGATGACTCTCAGACACGGTAAGTCTACCTGGATCACATCCTCTTATATTCCCACTCTTCCCGGAAGACTCTTCTTCCTTTCCGAGCTTGCAGGACCTCTCACCGCAGAGTGTAACTGATATGAGCGAGAAAACAGGAATTTCCGTAGCAGGCACCGTTCTTCTTGACAAAATAAACGAAATATCTGCATACCCCGAAAGCGGTGAGCTTACCAAAATAAGCTCGATTAAGCTGGGCGTTGGCGGATGCGTTCCTAACGTCAGCTGTGATTTAAAGAAAATCCGCCCAGATCTCGATGTTTATGCAATAGGAAAAATCGGTACAGATGCAGACGGAAAATATATAGTGGACTATCTGAACAATGCCGGAGTTAATACCGAAAAAATCATAACCGACCCGGGTGATAATACCAGTATGACGCAGGTGATGAGCGTTACGGGCGGTCAGAGAACCTTCTTCACTTACCCCGGAACCAGCTCCACCTTCGGATATTCCGATATTGATTTTGACGCCCTTGACGCAAAAATTCTTCACCTTGGCTATTTTCTTCTTCTTGATAAGGTTGATAGCGGTGACGGACTCAAAATACTCGCAGAAGCTAAAAAAAGAGGTATCAAAACATCAATAGATCTCGTCAGCGAGAACTCTGACAGATATTCTCTGGTTCTCCCCTGCCTCCCCTACACCGATTATCTTATAATCAACGAGCTCGAAGCCTCAAAACTCACGGGAATTGAGCCTACAAACGAAAATCTTGAAAAAATTTCAAGAAAGCTTATGGAGCTTGGAGTAAAAGAAAAGGTAATCATTCATAAGCCTGATTTGGCTACCGCTCTGTCGGATGAAGGTTTTACCGTTGTGCCCTCGTTTGAAGTATCCAAAAACGATATCAAGGGAACTACGGGAGCGGGTGACGCTTTCTGCGCCGGCGCGCTCATCGGAATCTATGATTCTCTTTCCGATAAAGAAATTCTCGAATTTGCTTCTTCTGTAGCTTTAGTTTCGCTTTTTGCTCCCGATGCAACCAGCGGTATAGTTAACGAAGAAGAAATTAAAAAAATTTGCGAAAATAAGGATAGAAAAAGAATATGCTTGTAAATTTAAATGAAGTTCTGAAAAAAGCTCAGGAGGGCCATTACGCAGTCGGTCTTTTCAATACTACCGATTCTGATATGCTTGAAGCGGTTATTGCCGCAGCCGAAGAGCTTAATTCTCCGGTAGTAATTGGTACCGCTGAGATTCTTCTCCCTTATGGCGAGCTGAAGCTTATAGCTCCAGGCATGATAGCCGCAGCAAAAAGAGCCAAGGTTCCCGTAGTAGTTCATTACGATCACGGTCTTACATTCGAGAGATGTATGGAAGCACTCAAACTCGGCTTCTCTTCTCTTATGTTTGACGGTTCAACAAAAAGTTACGAGGAAAATATTAAGCAGACTCAGGAAATCGTAAAGATAGCGCATTCATTCGGCGCGACTGTTGAAGGCGAAATAGGTCACGTAGGAAACGCGGATAACGATGCTGATCTGGGAACCGATATGTATACCACTCCCGAAGAAGCAAAAGCCTATATTGATGCAACGGGTGTTGATGCGCTCGCAATTGCTATAGGAACCGCTCACGGAGTTTATAAGACAAAGCCTCAGCTTAATATTGAAAGACTCAAGGAAATAAGAAGCACCGTTGACACGCCTCTGGTTCTTCACGGCGGAAGCGGACTTTCCGATGATGATTTCAGAAACACTGTTAAAGAAGGCATCGCCAAGGTTAACATCTTCACCGACCTCTGTCTTGCAGGAGCGGAAGGCTTCAAAAACGGTCTTGAAAAAGGTATGGGTTACCTTGAAGCAAGAAACCTCAAGGTTGAGTACATAAAAGAGGCTGTAAAAAAGAAAATGCTTCTCTTCGGCTCTGAAAACAAGGCATAAATGCAAAATTAAATACCGTTTTCCGTTCAGGAAAGCAGAAAAATCCCCCGTATGTGCGAGTAACACATTCGGGGGAATATTTTTTATTGGTTAAGACTTTTCTTGTACTCCAGGTATTCCTCGTACGTGCCGTTTCTGTCGATAAAGCCGTCCTCGGTTATTTCTATTATTCTGTTTGCAACGGTATTTACGATTTCATAGTCGTGCGAAGAAAACAGAATATTACCCTTGAAGTTTTTCATTCCGTTGTTTACTGCCGTTATGGATTCAAGATCAAGGTGGTCGGTCGGCTGATCTATTATAAGCATATTAGAGCCGAACATCATCATTCTTGAAAACATACATCTTACCTTCTCTCCTCCGGAAAGAACGTTAACAGGCTTGAAAACGGCTTCGTTTGAGAAAAGCATCTTTCCAAGAAATCCGCGAAGATAGGTTTCCGTCTGATCCTTGGAATACTGACGCATCCAATCAAGGATCGACTCGTTATGTCCTTCAAAATATGCGGAATTATCGTGAGGAAAATATGACGTCGTTATAGAAACGCCGAATTTATACTCACCGCTGTCCGCTTCCTCTTCACCATTCAATATTTTAAAGAGATTTGTTATTGCAAGTTCATTTCCGATAAATGCAATTTTGTCATCCTTATATACGTGAAAGGAAAGATTTTTGAAGAGCGTATTTCCGTTAAGGGTTTTTGTAAGTCCCTCGACGTGAAGAATTTCTTTTCCGGGCTCTCTATCCATATCAAATCCAATAAACGGATATCTTCGGCTGGAAGCAGGAAGCTCTTCGACTGTAAGCTTATCCAGAAGCTTACGGCGGGAGGTTGCCTGTCTGGATTTGGATTTGTTTGCAGAAAACCTTGCAATAAAGCTTTGCAATTCAGCAATTTTTTCCTCATTCTTCTTATTCTGCATCTTTATCATTCGCTGAATAAGCTGGCTGGATTCATACCAAAACTCGTAGTTACCTACGTACATTTTGATGCCGCTGTAATCTATATCGACTATATTGGTACAAACGTCATTAAGGAAATGTCTGTCGTGCGAAACCACAAGAACCGTTCCGAAATAATCGGAAAGAAAATTTTCAAGCCAAAGCACAGCGTCAATATCAAGACCGTTAGTAGGCTCGTCAAGAAGAATTATATCGGGATTGCCGAAAAGAGCCTGCGCCAGAAGAACCTTAACCTTTTCGCTTTCTTTAAGCGATGACATATAAGAATAAAGATACTCATCGGGAAGACCTAGTCCCTGTATAAGCTTTGAAGCCTCTGATTCCGCTTCCCAGCCATTAAGCTCGGCAAACTCCGCTTCAAGCTCAGAAGCCTTTATTCCGTCTTCATCGGAAAAATCCTCCTTTGCGTAAAGGGCATCCTTCTCTTTCATTATATCGTACAAGGTCTTGTTGCCCATAATAACGGTATCGAGAACCGTGTATTCCTCATAAGCAAAGTGATCCTGCTTCAGAACTGACATTCGTATCTCTTTGGGAATACTAACCTCGCCTCTGGTGGGTTCAAGCTCACCGCAAAGAATTCGCAAAAAGGTGGATTTGCCTGCACCGTTTGCTCCGATTATTCCGTAACAATTTCCGGGAGTAAACTTCAAGTCTACGTCTTTAAAAAGAAGCTGTCCGCCAAACTGAAAACTAAGATTGCTAACTGTAATCACTGAATTTTACCTTTCCTTTATTCTTTCATAAAGCTCACGCACATTATTAAGAATATACGTAGGCTTGGTATCCGAATTCTCGGCGTCGGCAACAGTTCCCTCACCTGAAAGAACAAAAACCGTATCCACACCTGCATTATATCCGGATGCTATATCCG
>SVUD01000021.1 GCA_015063445.1 Oscillospiraceae bacterium | reverse complement strand
CCTCGCCGATAGTGATGGTACGGCTTCAGCGCAAGCTATTATAACCGTACCATCACTATCGGCGAGGGCGCTTGTCTTGAGGTTACCGGTACCGGCCGTGCAACCCTCGCTTACGGCAACGTATTCAATATTACGGGTACTCTTACCAATGCAAAGAACACTGACAAGACGACCGTAAAGCCTTCTCTCATCGTGCCTGATGGTATCTCTATCACAGGCGGAAACGACGCTACCTTGAACGTTACCAACGCTTACATTCAGATTGGAGGTACTTCAAGTAAG
Organism: Oscillospiraceae bacterium; assembly: GCA_015063445.1. The sequence continues at coordinate 32,578 of SVUD01000021.1, read as the reverse complement.
AACAGCGCCGCTAACGGTACGTTCAACTTAAACTTCACCAATTCCATTGCGGAGTTTACCGATTACTTTACCCTCGCCGAGCCCACAAACGGAAATAATCCCACGTTCAACGTTAGCTTCAAGGATTCCGTGCTTGCGGTAGCTAAAAAGGTTTGCATAGCCGCTCCTAACTCCACAGTTACGTTCGATAACACCGACGTTACTCTCGGCACTTACATCCGTAACAGCGGTACTATCAACCTCATCAACGGCTCAAAACTTACCGGCGCAACCATTCAGTTTGGTGAAAACGGCGGTAACAACGGAACTATCAACGTTGATAATTCCACTCTCACCGTAACCGCTTCGTCGACAGGACACGCATTTGACGGTAAGAGCACAGGTAAGATCGTGCTTACGAACAACGCTGTAGCTTCCGTAACATACTACAAGGATATGACTATAGACTGTGACACTACCAGCACGTTTACAGGCACCGAGGTTAACTGATAGCTTTTAAGACCTTTAATACTAAAACGGTATTTTAAGCTAAAACTCAAAAAGGCTATTTCAAGCGTAAATTCAAAAGCGCTTGAGATAGCCTTTTTTATAGCTTAAAAAATGACGTGTTTCGAGTTAAACAACGCAAAATGTAAGCTTTTGTTTGTATTTAAGCTAAAAATCAGTTCTTCTTCATTTTCTCCATATCGTTTTTGCGGATCTCGACACGTCTTACCTTACCGCTTATGGTTTTGGGAAGCTCTGACACGAATTCCACGATTCTCGGATATTTGTAGGGAGCCGTGTGAGTTTTTACGTATTCCTGAATTTCCTTTTTAAGAGCGTCGGTTCCCTCTTTTCCCTTAACGAGAACTATCGTAGCCTTAACTATCTGTCCTCTCACCTCGTCGGGAACGGGAGTGATAGCGCACTCGAGAACGTAAGGAAGCTCCATAATAACGCTTTCTATCTCAAACGGGCCGATACGGTATCCCGAGGACTTGATAACGTCGTCGATACGTCCTACGTACCAGAGGTAGCCGTCCTCGTCCATTGTTGCCTGGTCGCCCGTGTGATAAAATCCGTCGTGCCAGACATCATGCGTCTTTTCCTCATCGAGATAATATCCGATAAAGAGACCGCAGGGCGTGTTTTCTTTCGTACGTATACAAATTTCTCCCGTATCACCTATCTTGCACTCGTTTCCGTCGGGATCGAGAAGCACGACGTCGTAAAGCGGGCTCGCCTTACCCATAGAGCCGAGCTTAGGCGTTGAGCCTACGAAGTTTGCGATAGAGAGCGTTGTTTCCGTCTGACCGAAGCCCTCCATAATTGTGAGCCCCGTAGCCTTTTTGAACTGATTTGAAACCTCGGGGTTAAGAGCCTCGCCCGCAGTCGTAGCGTACTGAATGGACGAAAGATCGTACTTCGAGAGATCCTCCTTTATGAAGAAGCGGTACATCGTGGGGGGAGCGCAGAAGGTGGTTATACCGTATTTCTTGAACATCGGCAGAATGTCTTCGGAATGGAATCTGTCAAAGTCATAAGTGAACACGCCTGCCTCGCAGAGCCACTGACCGTAGAGCTTACCCCAAAGAGCTTTACCCCAACCCGTGTCGGAAATTGTAAAGTGCAAGCCGTCGGGCTTAACGTTATGCCAATGCTTCGCCGTAGGATAATGACCTAAGGCGTATTTATACGAATGAGTGGCGATACGGGGATATCCCGTAGTACCCGATGTAAAGAGCATAAGCATGGGGTCGTTGCCGCAGGGGGTGTTTTCGTTGCGGTAATAATGAGTGCTGAAGCGCTCCATTTCAACGTTGAAGTCGAACCAGCCGTCCTTCTTTCCGCCGACGAGAATTTTGAGCATTCCGGGAAATTCAGCCGCAGCCTTTTCAGCCTCGGTCGATACCTCGCCGTCTGCCGTGCATACAATAGCCTTTACCTTTGCCGCCTTGTATCTATATGAAAAATCGTGTTCAACGAGCTGATTCGTTGCGGGTATAGCTATCGCTCCTATCTTATGAAGCGCAAGCATACAGAACCAGAACTGATAGTGTCTTTTTAACACGAGCATGACCGTGTCGCCCTTTTTAATGCCAAGCGACTCGAAATAGTTAGCGGTCTTTGCCGAATATTTCTTCATATCGCTGAACGTGAATTTTCTATCCGTCTTGTCGTTGGCAACCCACATCATAGCGAGCTTATCGGGAGTCTTTTTGGCGATTGCGTCAACGCAGTCGAACGCAAAGTTGAATTTATCGTCATTCTTGAATTTAATTCCGTTAAATACGCCGTTTTCATCATAGTAGGACTCTATAAACTCGTCCGCAACCGTGCTTACGTCGTCTGTCTTTTCGTGTGTCTTTGCGGGAACTAACGGAAGCTCGGGATATTCCTCGCTTACCTCACCGTTCTGAGGATTGAGAACTACGGCGTGGAATTCGCATCCGCCCTCGCTTACGGCTATCATACCGTGAGGAATTATACTGTTATAGAAAATCGAATCTCCCTCGTTAAGCACCTCAACGTGATTACCGACCTGAACCTTGAGCGAGCCCTTAACGATAACGTCAAACTCCTGACCGTTATGGGAGCTGAGCTTTATGGGCGCATTCTGCTCCTCGGGAATATACGGGAACTTAACCAAAAAAGGCTCCGCGAGCTTATCTTTGAACTTAGGAGCGAGGTTATTGTAAACAAAACCTTGCTTTTTGATGATTTTAAGACCTTCGCCCTTTCTCGTTATAGCAAACGACGTAAGCGTTGAGCTTCGTCCTTCAAGAAGGTCAACAACCTCAACTCCGCACGCCTTGGCGCACTTATAAATGAAGGTGAAGCTGAAATCGTTTTCTCCTCTTTCAAGAACCTTGTAATCCTCGACCGATACGCCCGTGAGTCTTGCGAGCTCCTCTTGCGTATAGCCCTTTGCCTCGCGCAGATCCTTTATTCTCCCTGCGACTTCCTTTAAGCTGTAATCCATTGTTTTTTCTCCTTTTGCGTTTAAGCTAATTTGAATAAAACAAAAAACCCGTCTCAAAAATACTTTTTGAGACGAGTTACTAAACCCGCGGTACCACTCAAATTACGGAAAAATCCGTCACTTTCCGGACTCTGACAAGCCCTTTGCCTTTACGCAGCATTACGGAAGGAGTCTACTTACTTTTCGCTTTCGGTCCCTCGACTCAGAAGTGATAGGTCATTGGAAAGCTCCGCTATTGTCTCGCACCAACCGACAACTCTCTGTAAGCCTCACAGTCCGACCGTCTTCATCATAGTCTTTTGTGATATTCAAATTTGTAGAAATTATAGCACGGATTTTTTTGTTTGTCAATAGTTTTTTTGTATTTTTTTCAAGAAACTCTTTTGCTCTTTTTTATTCGGTTATCTTCTCACGTTTTAACATACTCGCCTTACTCTACGTGAAATGAAATTTATCACGTTTGCGTAGCAAACATTTCACATTTGCAAAGCAAATATTTCATCGCGAAGCGATTTCACTTGCCCGAAAGGGCAAATTTCATTGCGTGAATGCTCTTCTAAGAGCTTCACGCTAATACCTAAGCCCCCGGGGCGACGGGATTTTGCGCGGAAAGCGTCGTTTGCGACCGAAGGCGTACAAATGTACGTCGAGAGTGAAGCAAACGGCGGTAGAATAAAAACTATAATTAAAAAGAAGAAAACCGCAGGTTTTCAACCTTAATTCCTTTAAATTTAGATAAAAGAACGGTAGAGGCACTGCTTTCTTGACAATGCTTCTACCGCTTTTTCGTTTTTATTCGGTTATCTTCTCACGTTTAAGCATATTCGCTGCTCTACATGAAATGAAAATTATCACGTTTGCGCAGCAAACATTTCACATTTGCAAAGCAAATATTTCATCGCGAAGCGATTTCACTTGCCCGAAAGGGCAAATTTCATTGCGTGAATGCTCTTTTAAGAGCTTCACGCCTTAAGCCCCGCCTCTATTAGCTTTTCTTGATGCCAAGCCTCTCCACCGATTCCTCTCGCATCTTGTATTTTAAAATCTTACCTGCGGCATTCATCGGGAATTCGTTAACGAAAATGAAGTACTTCGGCACCTTATGTCTTGCGATGGATGCGTTTCCGTATTCACGCATCTCGTTTTCGTCTGCCTCCTCGCCCTTATGCAGTATTATCCAAGCGCAGCATTCCTCTCCGTACTTCTCGTCGGGAACGCCAACAACCTGAACGTCACGCACCTTCGGATTTGTGAGGTAGAATTCCTCAATCTCACGGGGATAAAGATTTTCGCCGCCACGGATTATCATATCCTTAAGACGACCTGTTACCTTATAATATCCGTCGGGTGTTCTCATACATATATCGCCCGAATGAAGCCAGCCCTCAGCATCAATTGCCTGAGCGGTTGCCTCGGGCATCTTGTAGTAGCCCTTCATAATATTAAATCCGCGCGCGACGAACTCTCCGCTCTCTCCGTCGGGAAGCTCCTTACCCGTTTCGGGGTCTATTATCTTGCATTCAACGCCGGGGAACGCGCTTCCAACCGTTTCAACACGGTGGTCGATATCCTCGTTTACCTCACCCATAGTGCAGCCGGGAGAAGCCTCAGTCTGACCGTAAACGGATATTATCTCACGCATATTCATCTCGTCTGCCGCTCGGCGCATAAGGTCCGCGGGGCAGTTTGCGCCCGCCATAATACCGGTTCTCATATATGAAAAATCGGTCTTTGCAAAGTCGGGATGGTTAAACATCGCGATAAACATCGTTGGAACACCGTTGAAGCAGGTTATACGCTCGTCGTTCACGCAGGAGAGCGACGATTTCGGTGAGAAATAAGGAATAGGGCAAAGCGTTCCGCCGTGAGTCATCATAGAGGTCATCGAAAGCACCATTCCGAAGCAATGGAACATCGGCACCTGAATCATCATACGGTCCGCGGTGGAAAGATCCATTCTGTCGCCTATCGTCTTTCCGTTATTGACTATATTTCTGTGAGTGAGCATAACGCCCTTCGGGAATCCGGTCGTACCCGAGGTGTACTGCATATTGCACACGTCATCGGGCTTAACGAGAGAAGCGCGGCGGCGAACCTCCTCGCGAGGCACGAGAGCCGAGCGTGAAAGCATCTGCTCCCACGTAAGACAGCCGTCCATTGAAAATCCAACGGTTACAACGTTACGAAGGAACGGAAGATTTTTTGAATAAAGAGGCTTGCCCGCCTCGAGAGTCGCAAGCTCGGGGCAAAGCTCCTTAATAATTTCCTTATAATTAATATCCTTAGAGAACTCTATCATAACGAGAGTATGAGTATCCGACTGCTTTAAAAGATACTCTATCTCGTGAATTTTATACGCCGTGTTTACCGTAACGAGAACGGCGCCGATCTTCGTGGTTGCCCAGAAGGTTATAAACCACTGAGGAACGTTCGTTGCCCATACGGCAACGTGATCTCCCGCCTTTACTCCGAGGGATATGAGCGCCGCCGCACATTCGTCAACGTCACGTCGGAACTGCTCGTAGGTTCTCGTGTAATCGAGCGTGGGATATTTAAAGGCGTACTGGTCGGGATAGTTTTCCACCATCGTATCGAGAACGTCGGAAAACGTGGCGTCTATAACGTCATACTTTTTCCACACGTACGTGCCCGTTTTAGAGCGGTTATAGTAAGCCTTATCAAAAGTTTTTTTGTTTCTGTTGAGAGACGATATATAATTTGCGAAATGAGTGAGCACTATATCAGCGTCGCTTATCTCTTCATTCCACGCAGCCGCTATAAAGCCCTCGTAGTTAAGAGACGAAAGAGCGTTTATAAGCTTTGAAACCTCGAGATCTCCCTCTCCTATAAGAACGGTCTTACCGTCCTTCATATCGCCAAGACGCACGTACTTTATATACGAGCCCAAGGTCTTTATGGTTGCCTCAGCCGTCTCGCCCGCATCAAAATACGTACCTCTCACGTTCCACGACGCGCCTATCGCGGCGGAAGCGAAATGATTAATTACCGATATTACGTTTTCGGTATTTGCAAGATAGCCAACCGTTTCAAAAAGAATATTTACGTCGGATGCCTCAGCCCTCTTTACCGCCGCGGCAAGCTTTTCGTCAAGAATATCGAAGGCTATGTTACCGTCAAGCTTGACTATAACGTTCTCAACACCCGAAAACGCCGCCATCTCAACGTATCTTTCAACGAGCGCCGCATCGGTATTCACGCTATCAATAGCCTCCGGCATACGAAGCGCCGAAATTGAAAGCCCTCTGTTTATAAGCTTCCTTTTGGCGTCTGCGATGCGGTCGCGCCTGAGTATACTGTCGTAATGAGCGCCTCTTTCCTTCACCGCATCGTAAATCTCGAAGCCCTCAAAGCCGTAATCGTAAGCGTACCGACACGTATCAAGGAACGAAGGGCGGCTTACGTTCTTTGTTGAAAATACTATTTTCATCTTACGCCTCCTCAAACACTATTTTGTTGAGGGCGTTTATATACGCTCTTATACTTGCCGCGATAATGTCGGTAGACGTTCCGTTGCCCGAGTAGAGCTTTCCGTTATAGCGAAGTCTTACGAGAGCCGAGCCGAGAGCCTCTTTTCCCTCGGTTACCGCCTGAACCTGAAAATCGTCAAGCTCATAATGATGCCCGATGCACTGCTCTATCGCAAGGAATGCCGAGTCGATAGGACCGTCACCCGAGCTTACTCCGTAAATCATCTCTCCGTCGCACTTAAGAGCTATCTGCGTCATTGCGTTTGATATATTACTGCTCGTGGTCGTATAGTTTTCAAAGTGATAGGTAGAGGGCGCTTGCATAGCCGAGCTGGCTATAAGAGCCTCGAACTCCTTCGAGCCGACAGCGCCCTTCTTCTCGCATACCTGGAGAAGCGCCTTATATACGTTTCCGACATCCTCGTCCGAAAGCTCATATCCAAGCATTGTAGCAGCCTTCGCTACCTGAGCGACGGTCGAATCCGAATCGAGAAGTATATTTTTTCTGTCGCTCACCGATTCCTCGCTCTCGTGAGCTTCGTGATTGATACTCGAAAGAAGATCGTCGATGCTCGAATGAATTTTAGTGTTGTTGATATTAATCTCCGCGCCTATCTCCGAGCCGCAAATACTCAAAGCGTCGGAAATCTCGCCCGAAAGAAGCGAGTCCTTACCCGCTATTGCGCACTTAAGTCCGTCAGCGCCGCTCTCTACCGCGGCAAACGCCGAGGCTACCGCCATATTTGTTCTGTCTGAAACCTGAACGTATACGGGAACGCTCAGCGAAGTCTTTACAGTTTCAACGAGCTTTCCTATCGCCTTTGGCGTGGACTCTCCCGCATTGTCGCATAAGGTTATAAGAGTAGCTCCGTTTTCCGTTGCAAGCTTTGCCGCGGAGATGATAAAATCAACGTCAGCTCTCGTTGCGTCAAGGAGAACAAACTCCACGTCCGAATTAAGAGTCTTCGCAAAGGCGGTAAGCTCCTCAATCTTCGTAAGCATCTTATCCTGCTTCATATGGTAGGTATATTCCATTTGAATGGTCGAGACGGGAAGCTCTATCTGAAGTCGGGGATGCTTTGCGTCCTTAACGCATTCCCACGCAACCTGAGCCTCGTCCTTGGAAAATCCTACGGGAATGGCAAGCGCCGCATTCTCCACGCTCTTTGCAATCGTTTTATATATGATAGAGTCCTCGCGAACGTTTTTCACCGCGGGAAGCTCGACGCAATCTATACCAAGTCTGTCAACACAGCTTGCGATTGCCGATTTTTCACGGAAGAGCAGCGAAACCGCTCTATCCTCCGAAAGCTTTTTTAGTGTAACGTCTGCGATATTGATCTTTCTCATTTTCTTCTTTCCTTTCAGATTAAAAAATTCGAGGAGAGACTTCCTAAAAACAAAAAAACGCTCTCATCCCCCTGATTATACAAAGAGACGAAAACGTACTGAATATGTTTCCGCGGTACCACTCTTCTTCATCCTTACGGATGCGCCTCAGATGCTGACACATCTTAACTCTGTTACGGGAGTTCCCGTCTGCCACTACTCCTTTCATGGCAGCCGCTCCACGGCGAGTTCCGCAAAATCCTCCTCGTGCCTCGCACCAACCGGCATTTCTCTGAGAGCGAAGATATATGCTTACTATTCCGCTTCACCGCGTTTATGATGTGAATAATTGTAGCACAGGTTTTTTGATTTGTCAAGTATTTTATGTTTTTTTTACTTCATTCTCCTTGAAAACAAGCTTGGATTGTGCTATAATTCTTTCTGTATTGAGCTTTCAGCCAAATCATACCAAACCTGGAGCGTTATTATATGAGAAAAGTGTTCGATTTTGACCCTGACGAAACTCTCGCTCAGCGCAAAACACCGCTTGACGAAGCACCGGAGCCACGGCTCGACAGTGAGCTTACCGACGTCTCGGAGCTTCTTGGAACAAAAAACGACTGTCCTTGCGGAATTGCGCATACGTGCGACATTGAAAGCGTCGTTATAAGGAACGGAGCTATAAATGAGCTTCCCCATCTTTGCAAAAAATATAAAAGCATAGTTCTCGTTTCTGATAAAAATACCCACCGCGCAGGCGGAGAGCGTGTTTTCTCGCTTCTCGGCGATAAAATTGAGTCCTACCTTATCTTTGAGGGCGAGGGCGTCCTGATTCCCAACGAGGCGGCGGTAGCAGAGCTTGAAGCTCGCCTGACGGATAAAACCGACCTTATCGTCGGCGTAGGCTCGGGCGTTATAAACGACCTTTGCAAGCACGTGAGCTTCGGCGCGGGACTTCCTTATTATATCGTAGCGACGGCTCCGTCTATGGACGGTTACGCATCAAAGGGCGCCGCAATGCTCTTCGGCGGTATGAAGATAACCACGAATGCGGCAGTTCCCGCGGCTATAATTGCCGATACCTCGATTATTAAAAACGCCCCTATCGAAATGCTTAAGGCGGGCTACGGAGATATAATAGGAAAGTACAGCTGCCTTAACGACTGGCGGCTCAGCGCTCTTGTTAACGGAGAGCCTCTTTGCGACTATATCTATAATTTAACGTACCAAACCGTTGAGAGCGTGTCAAAAATGGGCGAAAAAATTATATCCCGTGACGAAAAAAGCGTTGCCTTCCTTATGCGCGCCCTCGTCATAGTCGGTATCGCTATGGCTTATATGGGCAATTCCCGTCCAGCCTCGGGCAGTGAGCATCATCTCTCGCACTTCTTCGAGGTTATCGGCGTTCTTCGCAACGAGTTTTATTTCTCACACGGTATCGACGTTGCCTATTCTACGTACGTTACCGCCCTAATTAGAGAACAGCTTCTCAAAATTGACGCGCCGAAGATAAAAGCCTTTGATTTTGAGGCGTGGAAAAAGGAAATACGACGCGTTTACGGAAACGGTGAGAACCAAACGGTTGCGGAGGGTGTTATTGAGACTCAGGAAAAGCTCGGCTGGATATTTGAGGATAAATCCTCGGTATACCTTAAGAAATGGAATGAAATAAAAGCCGTCCTTAAAGACTCTCCGACTCCCGAAAAAATTCTTGATATGCTTAATTCGTCAGAGCTTTCCATAGACGAATTTAAGAGCGGATACTCAGACGAGAAAATTCGGGACGCTATCAAGTACGCAAAAGACTTGAAGGACAGATACACTGTGCTTTGGCTCAACTCTGCAATCGAACGCTAATTATTTGAAAACACCGATATTTGTAAACTAATATTTACTTATAAGCAAACAAGGAGAATAAAGAATGAAAAGAATACTTATTTCGCTTCTTCTCTGTTTATCACTTATGTTTACCGTTTCTTGTAACAAAAAAGACGATGACAACGAGGGCGGCGAGAACGTTGCGGTTGTAACGTATGAAGTTATCGGAGAAGGAAGCATTTTGGGACAAGCCGAGCAGACCGTCAAAAATGGCTCCGACACCTCTTCGGTTACGGCAGTAGCTGACGAGGGTTGGATATTTATAGGCTGGGACGACGGATACTCAAATCCCACGCGCTCGGACAAAGCCGTGACAGAGGACGTGACCTTCACCGCTATATTTGAGATTGACGACGGCGGCTCTGACGACTCCGACTTCAAGGACGAGGCGGACGACGTTCCCGTAAAGCCCGAAACCGACCCGGAAAATCAAGGTTAAAGCTAAGTAAGAAGGCTTTGGTTCTCGGTATAAAAACGGGCTCTTAAGCAAAAAAAGACTCAATTTTTACGCCGTGTGACCGAGCGTTTGCGGCGTATGAAAATTACCATAACCTTCATATTTTGTAAAAATACTTGACTTTTGTATGTTTTTGTAATATAATTACGGTAGTTTTTTGAAACGGAGGTACTAATTATGAACGGCGAATTAAGCTGGAATTTTACTTTGTCAAATTACGGTCCCGTTTGGTCCTTTATGGTTCAGCTCGGGCTTCTGTTAATTTTCCTCGTCATCGGTAACATACTGAGACGCAAGATTGCTATTTTCAGAAAAGGTCTTGTGCCCTCGGCTCTTTTAGGCGGTACGTTACTCCTGTTAGTCAATATTATTTCAAAGCAATTTGATTTTGTTATCGTTAATAACCAATTAATGCAGGTAATAACCTACCACTGCTTAGCAATCGGCTTTGCGGCAATGACGTTGAAAACAGAAAAAAGCTCTCACAAGACAAACAAGGCTCAGGTAGTCGAGTTTGGCGCGCTCCAGGGCGGAACGTATATGCTTCAAGCGTTTGTCGGTCTTGGTATCACGATAATTCTTTTCCTTTTAACAAGATATGGCGATAACGTTATTTCTTACATATGCGGTCTCATTCTTCCCTTAGGCTTCGGTCAAGGTCCCGGAAACGCTCTCAGCTGGGATATCAACTATACAAACGTCCCCGCAACTCAGTTTGCGGGTCACGGAAGCTTTGGACTCTCACTTGCTTCAATAGGCTTTGTCGTTTCGTCTGTATTTGGTATTTTGTACATAAATATTTACAAAAAGCGCGGAACTCTTATAGTTCGTGATAATATTCCTACCGAAGAATCGGAGAAGGACAGACAGGAGCTTTATGAGATTCCCGATAACGAATCGGTAGATAAATTCACCTTGCAGATGGGCTTTGTGGCTCTCGCTTACGCTATTTCCTTTGGATTTATGTGTCTTCTCGGCGTTATTTCCGACTTTACAAACAGCATTGCGTGGGGCTTCAACTTCCTTTGGGCATCGCTTGCCGCTATGCTTATAAAGGTTGTGGTCAAGTATTTAAGAAAGACCGAGCTCATGCACCGTAATTACATCAACAACTATCAGATGGACCGCATTTCAGGATTCGCATTCGACCTTATGATAGTTGCGGGCGTTTCCGCTATTGAGATCAACGATATAAAGAATTATATCTTACCTATCGTAATACTCAGTGTTGTCGGCGCTATAATTACCTACGTATATATAAGATTTGTAGCAAAGGAATGCTTCAAGGGCTTTGAGCACGAATTCTTCCTTATGAGCTACGGAACACTCACGGGAACCGCTTCGAACGGTATGATTCTTATGAAACAGATCGACCCGAGTCTCCGTACTCCCACCTCAAGCCTCTACATTCTTTCAAACTTCCCCGCTATGGTTATGATAGCTCCCCTTCTTCTCTTGCTTGGATTTGCTGGCAAATCGTTCACGAACGCTATAATCGCGTTTGCGATATTCTTCGTTCTGTGGGCGGTTTACACGGTATTCCTATTCCGAAGAAGGCTCTTTAAGAAGAAGTTCAAGGATAAACCCGTTGTCGAATGGAAGGACGACGTGTAGATATAACGTTTTAAGCATCTTTTTTCACAGATCCTTTGAAACAATAATCAACAAACAAAAAGCTAAAAATTAAATAAAAAGCAAAAAGAGTGAGTTTTTTCTCACTCTTTTTGTTGCTCATAAGCGTCGCAGCCGTCTTACCGTCCTGCGACGCTGTTTTTTATAAGGAAGCTGCCGCCTGTAATTATTCGTCCTTTTTAAGTCCAATTATTTCTTTTATTTTTTCAATAAGATTCTTGAAGAATTCAAGTATTTTATCAAAGAAGCTCTTAGGCTTTTCCTCTGTCTTGACGCTTTCATCGTTGGGAGTCGTATCGTTCTCGTCATTTTTCTCATTGTCGATATCATCGCCTTCGACGTCTTCGTTCATAACTTTACCGCAAATGTCACAGGCATTATCTTCACTGTTATCCACGCATTCTGTGAGCTTTTGTTTACAAATGTCACAATTATGGTCGTTATCCGTATCATTACACTCGCTGCACTTTGTGTCGCAAGTATCACAATAATGATCATTGTTCTCATCGATACACTCGCTGAGATTCACACCGCAAGCATCACACGCATGGTCGCCGTCCTCATCCTTGCAATCGCTAAGCTTCGCTCCACAGATGTCACAGGTGTGATTGCCATCTTCGTCCTTGCAGTCCGTAAGCTTTGCTCCGCAAACGTCGCAAGCGTGGTCATTATTCTCGTCGCCGCATTCGCTAAGCTTTACTCCGCAGATGTCACAGGTGTGATCGCCATCTTCGTTCTTGCAGTCCGTAAGCTTTGCTCCGCAAACGTCGCAATTATGGTCGTTGTTATTGTCGGCGCATTCGCTTATTTTTGTACCGCAAACGTCACACGTATGGTCGTCGCTCTCATCCTTACAATCACTGAGCTTTGCTCCGCAAACGTCGCAAGCGTGGTCATTATTCTCGTCGCCGCATTCGCTAAGCTTCGCTCCGCAGATGTCACAGGTGTGATTGCCGTCCTCATTCTTGCATTTGCTGAGTTTTGTGCCGCAGATATCGCAGTTATGATCGTTGTTTTCATCCTTGCACTCGCTAAGCTTCGCTCCGCAAACGTCGCAATTATGGTCGTTGTTATCGTCGGCACATTCGCTTATTTTTGTACCGCAAACGTCACACGTATGGTCGCCGCTCTCATCCTTACAATCACTGAGCTTTGCTCCGCAGATATCGCATACGTGGTCACCGTTCTCGTTCTTGCAATCAGTAAGCTTTGCTCCGCAGACGTCACAATTGTGATCGTTGTTTTCATCCTTGCACTCGCTGAGCTTCTCGTCACACACGTCACAGTTGTGGTTCTTGTCATCGTCCTCACATTCACTTACAACAGTTCCGCAAGCGCAGACGTGAGTCTTTTCTCCGTTTTTGCAAGCGCTGAGAACGTAAGTGACCTCTGTCTCGGTTGTCTCGTACAAGTGGAAGTACGTGTTAATTCCATCAGCATTATAAAACTCTGTGGGCGTAGGCACGGTTGAGCCGATAGGCATCACGAGTCTTAGATATTCGCCATTTGCTCCCTTGCCGAAGGATATACTGTCTCCGGAAGCGAATGAATACACATTTTTCTGTACAAAAGCATTAGCCTTAATCACGCCGCCGTTAATTCTGATAGTCGCCTTCTTTTCGGTTCCGCTGCTCTCTTTAGCGTTAAAGATAACCCAATCGCCCGTCGTAGCGGACATATCAAACGTACAATCGTTGAATTCCGCGTTAAGATTGGACTCGGTTGTTCCCGAAGAGAAGGTATCGAGAACGAGCTTCTTAACGGTGGAGGACGCGTGATAAATAAATTTAACGTTTTCGCAAATCAGGTTAACGGTGTAATTTGCGGTTGAAGAAGTGTGTCCGTTTATGACAAAGGGAGTATAATTCTTGTATGTAACTATCGAGCCATTATAAATCTTTATATTAGTTACGGTATCAGCTACACATTTGTTTATAAGCTGGAACAGGTGGCTCTTTGCGTCTATGGTCAGAGTGTTTTCGCCAAGATCAATATCAATGCTGCCCGAGAACGTATACCAGTTCTGCGAGGAAGAACCATTTTCGCTCGTGTTATAATCACGTCTTACCACGAGAGTTGCTTTTTTGTTGGTTGAGGTAAGAATTTTCGAGCCTGCCGCAAGGAATTGATCCCACTTTTGATACGCAAACATAAATTTTCCGTTTTGATCGAAGACAACGAAAGGATAAGCGTTTGCGTCTGCGTATTCTTCGGGTATCTCTCCATCGGGAGTTGAATCGGGCTCGTACGCGCCCTCATGGAGCGTATAAAGCTTATCGCCTTCTATTTCACCTGCCGCCTTGAGAGAATAAGTCTTGCCGGTAGTATCGCTTAACAAGACGTTTGCCACGTCATAGCTTGAGGATAATCTGAACTTAACGTTTTCACCAAGCGTGAAGCTGTCGTTACCCACCGCCGCAAACATTGTGACTCCGTCTAAGGTCGAAGCCTTAAACACGGAGTTTTTAACCGTCACGTCAGCGGTCTTCGACGAGCCGCTTGCCTCTTTAAGATTGAACAGTGTAAAGGAAGCGGGTGCGTTGGTTAAATCAAACGTACAGTTTTTAAACGTCGCCGTAACCTTAGTTTCAACGCTTCCGCCCGTGTACGTTACCATAACCATATTAGCGACAGTTGAGCCGCTTGCGTAGACGAAGGTAACACCGTCAAATTCGAAGAAGAAGTGATCCTCAAGAGCGCCCGCTCTCGTATTGATTACAAACGGGGTGCTTCCCTGTGTTTCAACTACTCCGTTTATAAGCTTGATATTCGTGCTTCTTGTCTTTGCGGTCGTCTTTTTCGCCATAATCTGGAACAGATGATATTTACCTCTGGTAAGAGTATGGGTATCAAGATCTACCGTAAGATTTCCTTCCATGGTATAAAGATCCTGTAGACTCTCCGAATCCTCATCCGTGGAATAATCGCGCCTTAAAAGAAGGATTGCATCGGGAGATGCTGATGTGAGAATACTTGCGCCCGCCCTGAGAACGTCATTCCAGGTTGAATATGCGTTATAGAATTCTCCGTTTTTAAATACCGCAAAGGGATATGCCGAAGCATCCGCAAATTTAGAAGGTATGCTTCCGTACTTTGATTGTACCATTCCCTCGTCGTGAGACTCAACCGTAAATACCACGTTTTTCTCGGGCATAATAAACGTATACGAACCGTTTTCATCGAGAGTGATCTCGATAGGCTCGTCTGACCCGGACGTATACGTAATCCTGTCAATAACAAATCCGTCGGCTGCGGTTATGGTTACCGTAACGCTCTCTCCCGAGGCAAACGAGCCGCCGCCGCTCATTGACACGGCATCACCCTCAACCGTAACTCCGAATTTACCTTCAAGGGCGTTTACCTTAAGAACGAACTGCTCTCCGAGATACTGCTGACCGTCAGCGACAAAATGCCACTGGTCTCTGCGGGCAAGGTCCTGAGTTTCGATGTATGCCGTGTTAGCAACCTTACTTGCCACGCTTCTCTGAGCCTCTGCTACCCTTGCGTCGTACGGAGGTTGATCATAAAGGTAATTTCCGGCTTCATCCTTTGCCTTATTGGACGCCGCTATTCCGAAAACGAACGGCATAGAGGAAAGATCGCTGCCGCTTATTTCGGAAAGGTCGCTTCTTACGTCTTTAATGAGGGCGGTAAGAAGCTCTTCATACTCCATAGCGAGATTTTCTCTCCACATTTCAGCCTCGCCCTGCATCCACCACATACCGCGGATAACGGGCGTATAGCCGCTTGCCTCAAGAATCGCGATTCCACTCGCTACGGTTTGTATAAAATCGTTATAAAGCTTACCAAAGTTAGTTCCCTCGGCGCTTATCCCGTTATCCTTCATATAAGTGGGAGACGTCCAAGTACCGTAGGTTTGTGAAACGTTATTCGAGGTGTCGGGATATAGATACGACGAGCCTCTTCCGAGTTTGATGACAGCATTCATGCTTCCGCTTCCGTCAAGCATTGACGCAATGCCTATCTCGGCGCCGCTCGCGGAGGCGGATTTTCCGAAGCCTATTTTCGTCGGTAGGAAGGTGGATACGCTGTTATCATCAGCCGAGCCGTAATAAAGAACGTTTTCAAATCCTTCCTTAAATCTCGGGTCTGTTGCCGCATCGGTGGGAACGTCAATAGCGTAGCCCGACGCGTTTGATTGCCCGGCGATAAGCCATACGTTAATAACGCCGAGACTGCCTTCGGGAACGTTGTATTTTTCAAGAGCGTACGTTGTGAACTCTCCGTCGCTCGATTCCTTCGCAAACGCAACGCGCATACCGTCGGTATTACTATGAATCTGCGTGGGAGCGGCAGCGCTTGCCGGCATTACGAGCTTTGTGTATCCGCTGCTCGCGTCAAAAGCAACGCTGTCACCATCGGCAAGCGTATAAAGTCTTGCGGCGCTCTCCGAGCCAATCGTTATTTTTCCGCCGTCAATTATAACGCTCGCGTCGTGATTTTCGTGGGTATCCGCAAGGTTAAAGAGCGTTACGGATGAAGGCGCGTTGCTGTAAAGGTCTATCGAACAATCCTTAACGTAAACGCTTGACGTTGAGTTATACAAGGCGTTTCCGGCATACGTGGTAACAATCGCGGATGCCGTTCCTCCGCTTACGTACGAAACGTTGAGATTTTCAAACCTCATTCCGATAGCGCCGCCGTTGCCCTTTTCGTTGCTTGTCTGAAGGGCGGCAACTCCGCCAGCTCCGGCTATATTTACGTTTCCGTTAACAATTTCAAACGTATTGGTTTTGTATGCAGTTCTGGCATAAGCGGCAAAAATTGGATATTTTCCGTTTTTGAACGTTTTTCCGTTGAGGTCAAGCTTGAACGTTCCGCATACGTCTCCAAGCATTTGGTATTTTCCGTCGTCAGCCGCGTCGTAATCCTTCATGGCAAGCACGGAGAGGGTTTTCTTTTGTCTTATTTCAGCCCCGCCGAGAGTGAACTGGGTTCTTACCATCGGAACAACACCGTCGTCAGCCGCGTCGTTTACCCAGCGGTCATACGAGCCGAGATAAACGCTTTCCGTATCAGGATCTCCGTCATCATCGAGGAAAGCGAGGAAGGTTTCGTTTTCGTAATCAACCTTAGGAACGTATCCGTATTTTGTTTCAACCCAGCCGTCCTCATATTCAAGATTTATTGAGAACTGGTTTTTTGCCCCTCTGTAAGCGTTTGTCGACGCATCGCCGTCGGTATCTCTCACGGTAGAGATATATTCAACGTGAACAACCTCTCCGTCCGCGGAGAAATAGAACATAGCGACCATTCCGAGAGGAGCCGAAAGAGCCTCGTCCATATCCTGAGGATCTATAAGCATACACGTAACCGTATTTCCGTTGTCACCCATATACTGCGTTCTTACGATATCGTCAACAGGCACGTGACCCGAAAGAATCATTTCAACGTTAGCGTGCTTTCTGAGAACCTCATTCCAAAGAACTCTCGGATGAACGGTACCGCCCGTCGTTACCTCTCCCCAGCTTGCGCTGCCGATATTTTCGTGAGGAAGAGTTCCCTCGGGATCGTCGATTATAGCGCCGTCCTTCTGGAGAAATTGATGAAGCGTGATAATGGTTTTGTAATCATAGTTCTCTTCAAGAATGACGCCGAGCCATTCAAGCACCTCCTCTGAAGGAGCCCAATCGAGAGTAACTATCATCCAGTTTTCTTCGCCTACGTTAAGCTTTCTGTAAGAATTCTCGATTTTGAAAGCGCCTGTGCTCTCGTTATAATACTCGTAGAAAAATCCTCCCATAGATCTTTCGCTGCTATCAAATTCTTCGGATAGCTTCATAACGGAAGCATAATAATCCGAGCCAAGACCGAAGGCGTTATTCATACCCGATGAAATATCGTGATTTCCTCTTACAAGAGAATAGGGTATTCCCGCCTCTTCGAGAATCGCGTAGGAGCTCTTCGCGACGTTCCACTCGGCGTTGTAATACGTATCGCTCGACTTATATGTATTTGTAATATCTCCAAGTCCAAGCACGTATTGAATGTTTTTGCTTTCCTTGTTGTCCTTTATCCAATTGAACATTTGCTTTGTATACGCTGTGCCGTTTTTAGCGTCGGCAAGGCTTATACATTGAGTATCGCCGAGAACGGCGAACGAGTACTCATAGTCAACTCCCTTTACCAAGCTTTTCTCGGGAGACGCTATGAAGCTTGAATCGCTTATCGCCGCAAACGACGTTACGCCAAAAGCGCTTACCGCAAGCAAAAGAGCGATAACAAGCAGTGTGAAAATTTTGGTTTTTCTCATTTTTTTCTCCTTTTTATGTTTATTTTTTGTTTTAATTGCCATTAGCCGTGTGTTTTTGCTCTTGTTTTTTATATTGACAAATCGTGACATTTGAGATATAATGGTTTTATTCCGCAAAAGGAGGCTTCATATGCGTATACAAGGCGATAATTTTGGAGACGAAATAGTCTTTAAGCACCAAAGGCATCATAAAATATATACCTACCCGGCTCACGTTCATCAGTTTGCGGAGATGATATATATGCTTGACGGAGAAATAACGCTCACCGTTGACGGCAGGGCTCAGAAGCTGAAAACTGGAGAAGCCACTCTGATTTTTCCTTTTCAAACTCATAAATTTTATTCTCGGGAAAAGGTTAAAACGGCTATGTTTCTGTTTTCCTCGTCTCTTTTACCGTCCTTTTTCACCGCGAATGACGGAAAAACGGGCGAAGGATCGATTTTTGTGCCTTCGGAGGCAACGATGCGTCACTTTAAAGATAAGATTCTTAACGAAAATGATCTTTCCCTGTACAGCGTAAAAGCTTTTTTGTACCTATCCGTATGCGATTTTCTCGCGCAAAACGAATTAGTTGACTCTTTTTCGGATACGACCGTCGCCTCCAAGGTCGCGACCTATATGAACAAGCATTTTTGCGAGCAAATAACGGTAAGCTCCGTGGCAGCCGCCATCGGATACAGCTCTAACTATCTTTCTCATTGCGTACAAAAGCTTTTTAACCTTAATTTCTGCTCGCTTCTCGCGTCACTAAGAGTGGATAAGGCAAGAAAGCTGCTCGTCGAAACGAATAAATCCTGCATAGAGATATGCTATGAATGCGGCTTTAACAGTGAAAGAACGTTTCACAGGCAGTTTAAGAACATCACGGGTAAAACTGCCAGCGACTACAGAGAAAACTATCGCTGCAAGGCTATCGAAAGACCGAAGGTCGTATATTTTTAACTCTTCATACCTTTATTATATCATTTTACATCGGTATCTTAGCGTCAAAAACACGGACGTAACTGTCAAAAGTTGATATTTTAACTTCCGTCATTTTGCTTTTACGCATATTATTCCGTCATCAAAGGATTTTCAGGTGGTAACTTCATTGAAAACTCTATTATCTTCCGATTTTCAAGAAAACAATCTCATCGACGTTTATTTTTCACTTATACCGAAAAGCTGTGAAATAAAGACGGTTTTTCCAAAGGAGCGTGACGAGGAAATACAGTCGGTGAACAACGCAGAAGTAAAAAAAGAAAAATATTGCGTATGGAGACTTTTGGAATACGCTCTTTTAAAAAGTCTCGGTATAAAGCTTTGCGAGGCAGGACTTTTCAAGGACAAGAGCGGCAAGTGGCATTCCTCGGAATGCGAATTCTCAATAACGCACAGCGGCTCTCTCGCGGCGGTTGCAATCTCTCACGCCCCCGTAGGCATCGACGTTGAGCCGAAGGACAAGGCTGTTTCCGAGGGCTTTGCGAAAAGATTTCTCACCCCCGATGAGCTTTCTCTCTATTCTTCCGTTCCAAGCTCCGAAAAAAACGAGTTTCTTTTAACACGGTGGTGCATCAAGGAAGCCGTTTTCAAAAAAAGCGGCGGCGAGGTGTTCGCTCCGTCAAGCGTATCTACCGTGAACGTTAAAGCCTCGGTAAAACGTGTTTGTGTCGAAAACAAGGAATACGTTTTAGCCCTCTCGGGCGACGGAGAAAGCCGCGTAAGCTTTTATGAAGTCCCCTATTCCGATTTATTCATATAGCGCCATATTCTCACATACAATCTAAATACGCTAACACTTTTAACTTAAGCACGAAAGCGTACATTTCAGCGCACGAAAAAACGCTTACGGTAACATATGTAGCTCAAATGTAACTCAAAGTTTAATAAAACTATTGCTTTTTTACTCATATAGTGCTATAATGTCTGTGTTTGGCAACTACGTTTATCTATGAAGGAGAACGACCATGAAGAAATTTTGCGCGTACTTTTTCGGCAAGGGCGAAACGGAGGAATTTACCAATTTTACCCTTGCGCACCTCTTACCGATCCTTTTAATGATAGGAATTATCCTTCTTATCTACAGGTACAGAGATTTTCTTAAGACCTTTAAGCACGAGGAAAAGATAAGATACGCATTGGCGTTTATTATGATAATATCCGAAATGTCTTACTATTGGCGCCTTGTCGGAATCCCCTCTCTCGGTCCTACCCCCATCGACCACTTACCCATCACGGTTTGCGGCTGGGGCATAGTTTTCGGAAGCTATCTTGTTATCGGCAAATCTCAGACGCTTTACGATATCTGCTATTTCTGGCTTTTTGCGGGCACGATATTCGCTCTCCTAACCCCCACTGTAATAACCTACACGGGTCCCACCCGATTCCGTTACTATCAGTTCTGGCTTGAGCATACTATGGGATACATCGGCGTTTTCTATATGACGTTTGTTCACAAGATGCGCCCCACTGTAAAATCGGCAATCAAGTCATACGTCGCGCTCGCCGTTCTTGCGGTGATTGCATACGTTGCCAACACGGTTATAGGCCCCGGAGCCAACTATCTCTTTATGGCAAAGCCCGAGAGTACGCCGTCTATACTTGATATTCTCCCGCCGAACTTCGTATTAAGAATTATCATTATGGCAACCGCGGTAACTCTTCTGTACGTTCTCTCTTACCTGCCATGGTATTTTAAGGACAGAAAAGCAAAGCTTCTCGGTAACGCTGACACTGCCGCAAAAGACTCTGACGAAGAAAAGATAGGAGCAACCGTTTAAAAAGCTTACAATACTTTTCGGTTTCTCGAAAGTCACGTATAAACTTTAAAAGGTGAAGATTCTGCATTTTGAAAAGCAGTTTTTTCACCTTTTTAGTTTGTGTAAAATATATCTTGTGTTCTCTGTCTGTTTGCACGCGCGTTTTTTGCATAGTACCCACACTTGCATTAACAAAGCCTTTTATTACTTTATTTACATAAAGTGACTCTTTTTGTTTTGCTTTGAATAATCTTTTAAATATTATTCTTAATGTAAAAGCAATTATTTTTATTTATTTTCCAAAAACCTCTTGACAAATCAGGAAAAAGTGGTATGATATTACTGCTTTAACAAACTAAAGTGAAAAAACAAACAAAAAATGGAGAAAAAACAAAATGAAAAAGATTCTTTTGCTTATCCTTACCTTTGCTCTTTTCGCAAGCTCTCTTACGGCGCTTGTAGGCTGCAAGAAGGAAGAAAACACACTCGTATGCGGTGTTACTATTATTCCCGGCTTAAACGAGCAGCTCCCCGACGGAAGCTGGACCGGATTTGAGTCCGAATTCGCTATGGAGGTCGGAAAAATTCTCGGTATGGAGGTTAAGTTCCAGGAGATCAAGTGGGACCAGAAATTCAACGAGCTTAACTCGGGCGCAATCGACTGCGTTTGGAACGGATTTACCGCAAATGCCGAGGAAAACGGCATTAAGAGAAGCGACCTTTGCGATTTCTCTTACGGCTATATGCTCAACCAGCAGTGCGTTGTTGTTAAGACAAGCAACGCTGATAGCTACAAGAGCGTAGCTGACTTGGCAGGTAAAAAGTGCTGTGTTGAGGGCGGAAGCGCAGGAGATACCTTTGCTCAGACCGTCAACGCAAGCGAGGTCATAAAGACCGATGCGCAGATCAACGCCTTCACCGAGGTTAAGTCCGGCGCGGTTCAGTACGCTGTTGTAGATATCGTTCTCGCTCAGAACGTTTGCGGAAAAGGCAACTATTCGGATCTTTCCATCGTTACCGATATAGAGCTTGCTTCCGAAATTTACGCAATCGGCTTCAAGAAGGGCAGCGACCTTACCGCTAAGGTAAACGCCGCTATCAAGCAGCTTGAGGAAAACGGCAAGCTTATGGAGATCGCTACAAAGTACGGCTTTGAAAACGCTATAAAGGTTACCGAGAAGATCGACTGATCTTTATATTAAAGGAGAAATATTATAATGGGTTTTTGGGAAGTTACGCTGAAGCTACTCAGCGGACTTGAACAGACCTTCCTGATATTTGCGCTGACACTCGTGTTGGCGCTTCCTTTAGGTTTGGTCATTTCTTTCGGCTCTATGTCGAAATTTAAGCCTCTTGCCATAGTGGTTAAAATTTTCGTCTGGATCATACGCGGCGTTCCGCTTATGCTTCAGGTAATTATAGTATTCTACGTCCCCGGATTTCTTTTCGGAACACCTATACTCACAAGATTTACCGCGGTAGTCGTTGCGTTTACCATAAACTACGCGTGCTACTTCTCGGAGATATACCGAGGCGGTATAGAGAGCATCTCAAAGGGTCAGTACGAGGCGGGACAGGTTCTCGGAATGACGAAAAGAGAGGTTTTCTTCAACGTTATTTTGATGCAGGTGGTAAAGAGAATTCTCGCCCCGATGTCAAACGAGGTTATAACGCTCGTTAAGGACACGGCTCTTGCGAGAGTTATTATGATTGTTGAAATTATCCAGGCGGCTCAGAACTTTGCGGGATACGGTCTTATGTGGCCCTTGTTCTACACGGCAGTGTTCTACTTAGCCTTTGTAGGAATCCTCACTCTTCTGTTCGGCTTCTTCGAGAAGAAGCTTTCCTATTACAGAGTATAAGGAGGGGCTATGGCATTTTTAGAAGTAAAAAACCTTAAAAAAAGGTTCGGTAAAACAACCGTTCTTAAGGGCGTTGATTTGAACCTCGAGCGTGGAGAGGTACTCTCTATAATCGGTTCATCGGGCGGTGGAAAAACCACGCTTCTCCGTTGCCTCAATTTTCTTGAAATCGCAAACGAGGGCGAGATCACCGTCAACGGCAAGACCGCGTTCTCGGCAAAAGAGGGCGAAGAGCCTATTATTGATAAGGAGGCTCAGCTTTCCTTCGGTCTTGTTTTCCAGCAGTTCAATCTTTTCCCTCAGTATAACGTAATCGATAATCTTATGCTCGCTCCAAAGCTCAGAGCAAAGAGAAACAAAAAAGAAAAAAGAGAAGCCGAAAGTCTTGAGGATATAAAGGCAAGAGCAGAGGCTCTTCTCGAGCAGGTCGGTCTTTCGGAGAAGGCAAACGCCTATCCGTGTGAGCTTTCCGGCGGTCAGCAGCAGCGAGTAGCAATAGCGAGAGCTCTTATGCTCTCCCCCGATATTCTCTGCTTCGACGAGCCGACGTCAGCTCTTGATCCCGAGCTTACCGACGAGGTTTTAAGAGTTATCCACTCGCTTAAAAGCGATGACAGAACTATGATAATAGTTACACACGAAATGGAGTTTGCAAAGCGTGTTTCAGACCGTGTAATATTTATTGCGGACGGTCTTATTGAGGAAGAGGGTACACCCGACGAGGTGTTCTCAAATCCGAAGAGCGAAAAAACGAAAGCATTTCTCTCGGTTTCCGAGGATTACTCTATGAGTTAATTTTAGAAAAGCAAGGTTAATACGTGTTATTCTTAAAGAAGAACCGTAAAAGCCTTGTTTTTTCTTTTTTTGCTAACTTTTATATACAAAAACGTATTTTTTATTTTTCTTAGGTTATAATAAAATAAAAAAGGAGAATGAAAATATGATAGAATCAGATACCATAAAGCTGCTTCGTGAATGCGATGCGGGAATAAAAATGGGGGTATCGTCAATTGACGACGTTATGCCTCACGTAAAATCGGACGGGCTTTACAACGCGCTTAACAAATGCAAGGACGAGCACGAAAAGCTTGAGCGTGAAACAACGGAGCTTCTTGACAGATATGAGGACAAGGGCAAAAATCCAAATCCCATGGCAAAGGGTATGTCGTGGGTAAAAACGAACGTAATGCTCGCCATGAAGGAATCCGACGCAACCATTTCCGACCTTATGACAGACGGGTGCAATATGGGTGTGAAATCTCTCTCACGCTATCTCAATAAATACGCCGCCGCAGATGAAAAATCAAAGGATATAACGAAAAGGCTTATCTCTCTTGAGGAAAATCTCGCTAAGGATATAAGAGGATATCTTTAAACACGGCGTGACGTAACACGCTGCGGCTATAGCTTCCCTTTCGGGCAAGTTATGAAATACTTCGTACCGCTATAAAATGATATGCTCCGTTTGGTTACGAGCCGTGGTATGCTTCGCATAGTTTGTTTAAGCATACCCGAGCTATAATCATCGGAGCATATATCTTTTTTATTGTTCTTTATATGCCGTTTTTTTTATTTATTTTTTGTTGCTTTTCATTTTATTGTGTGCTATACTTAAAGCAAATAAAAAAGATATCAGAGGATTTTATTTTGATAAAAAAGCCTTACGAAAAATACAAAAAATGGCTCGCGAAAAACACGGAGAGCCTTATAGGAAAAACGGTTGCTATAACCGGCAGCACGGGTGGGCTCGGAAAGGAGCTTTCAAGATATCTTCTCCACCTCGGAGCGTCTCTCATTCTCGTTGACAGAAGCTACGAGCGTTCTATGGCGCACAAAAACGCTCTTACGGAAGAATTCCCGGGAGCAGATATCAAGCTTATCACCTCAGACCTCTCGGATTTCGAGTCGGTCAAGCAGGCGGGAGAAGCTTTAAACCTTGAGCGTGTTGATTTTCTCATACATAATGCGGGAGCGTACAGTATACCGAGAAAGGTTTGCGACACCGGATACGATAACGTTTATCAGATAAATTTCGTATCCCCCTACTACTTAACACGAACCCTTATGAAATCCATAAAGGAGCGAGGCGGAAGAATAATAATCGTCGGAAGCATTGCGCACAATTATTCAAAAACCGACAAGTGTGACGTAGACTTCAAAACACGCAAAAAAGCGTCACGGGTATACGGCAACGCAAAAAGATTCGCTATGTTCTCGGCATTCGAGCTTTTAAGTGACAAAGACTGCCCCGCTATCTCGGTTTGCCATCCCGGAATCACCTTTACAAACATAACCTCGCACTACCCAAAGCTTATATTCGCTATAATAAAACACCCTATGAAAATCATTTTCATGCGTCGTGACAAGGCAGCTCTCTCAATCCTTAAGGGTGTATTTGACTCGACGAAAAAAAACGAGTGGATAGGTCCTCGTTTCTTTAACGTATGGGGACTGCCTAAAAAAATGCCGCTCAAAACCGTAACGCAAGAGGAAAGTAATTTTATTAAAGAAACATCGGATAAAATATACGAACAAATCAAATCATAAGACATAAAATTTTATGTTTACCACGTTTTTTGTAAATAAAAGTTGTTATTTACAAAAATATATTTTTTTAAAAAGTGAGGACTTAATTATGGAAATGATGACAACCATGATAACGCCGTATAAAAAAGATGGCTCGATAGATTTTGAAACGGCTGAAAAATACGTTGATTTTTATTACGAATCGGGCATAGACGGAATTTTTGCGGTTTGCCAATCAAGTGAAATTTTCTTCCTTTCTCTCGAGGAGCGAATTGAGCTTAACCGAAGAGTTTTTAAAAAAGCCAAGGAGCTTGAAGCAAAAGGCAACCACCCCTTTACCGTTGTTTCCTCGGGGCATATTTCGGACAGTATTGAGGATCAGGCAAAGGAGCTTACCGAGATTTACAATTCCGGAACAGACGCTCTTATCCTTATAACAAACAGACTTGATCCTAACAATCTCGGAGATGACGTTTTTCTCGAAAACCTTAAAAAGCTTCTTTCTCTTCTGCCAAAGGAAGCGAAGCTCGGATTCTACGAATGTCCTTATCCTTACAAAAGACTTGTAACGCCGAGAATTCTTAATTTCTGCAAAG
Source organism: Oscillospiraceae bacterium (assembly GCA_015063445.1). Next base: position 6,832 of record SVUD01000021.1, on the reverse strand, counting down.
AGAGCGGAAGGTTCTTTTATATGAAGGACACCTGCTGTGACGCCTCTATTATAAGCGAACGTGTAGAATTGCTCAAGGGAAGCGGTTTTAAGCTCCTTAATGCAAACTGTCAGACACTTCTTGAAAGTATGCTCTCGGGCGCTGACGGATATTGCGGAATAATGTGTAACTACCACCCGAAGCTCTATGCGTATCTCGGTAAAATCTACAAGTCAAACGTCGAAGAGGCAAAAAAGCTTCAAGCCGTAATAGGTCTTTTGGGCTTCACGGAGGCGGGAATTCCTTATCCTCTTTCGGCTAAATACCATATGACGCTCTCGGGTATTGAAACAAATCTTATAACGAGAAATCCAAACTGTAAGCCTCTTACCGATTACTCAAAGAGCTGCGTCGAGCAAATGAAGTTTCTTACGGATAATTTAGAGCATCAGTTGCATATATAGTCACTATTTGTAAATAAAAGTTTTCTTTTTTAGAGGTTTCTTATGAAAGGATACAATAAATGGAGTTATTCTCCTTACCGTCCATTTTTCTTTGACGCAGGAGAAATATACATATCAAGAATTGCGCCGAGCGAGTTTTCCGTTCATCTTGAATGGCTTTGTGAAAAGAAAGAAAAGCATTCAGTCTACTATAAAAAAAGAGAGGATACCGAATTTACTCTCTTTGGTGAAATATTTGACACGGAGTGTGACGTGGACGGACTTACAACCGACACCGATTATGAATTTTACGTTTCTTCAAGCGGTAAGAAAAGCCGCACACGTATCGCGAGAACAGGCAAAAACATCGGCACCGTAGTAAATTATCTGCACCCCGACGACGAAGCGTATTCATTCTCGGGAAGATATTTATGCTCGCCCTCTCTACTTCGACACCCCGACGGCTTTCTTCTTGCCTCAATGGACGTTTACGCTCACTCGGCGGCGCAGAACCTGACGTTAATTTTCCGCTCGGATGACGGTGGTGAAAGCTGGCATTACGTAAGCGAGCTTGTGCCGTGCTTCTGGGGAAAAATGTTTTTACATAAGGGCGAGGTTTATATGCTCGCCTGCTCCACCGAGTACGGTGACCTTCTCATCGGTAAGTCTGCCGACGGCGGAAGGAGCTTCACCGCTCCCGTGTGTCTTTTGCGCGGCAGCGGAGGTAAGTCGGGCGGAGTTGGAGTTCACAAAAATCCGCAGAATATACTGCGCCACAACGGACGGATTTACAACACGCTCGAGTGGGGCTCGTGGGGCGCAGGCTATCACGCTCCTATGGTAATGAGCGCAGACGAGAATTCCGACCTTCTTAATCCTGAAAGCTGGTCGTTCTCCGAGCCTGTAAAATATAATCCCGATTGGAATGGCGTTGCGAAGGGTAATTCGAGCGGCAATATCGAAGGTACTCTTGCTCTCGCTCCAAATGGCAAAATGTATAACGTTATGCGATACGATATGACAAAAACCGTTCCAAGCTACGGTCTTGCTCTCGCTTATGAGGTTAACCTCAAGAACCCCGAAGCGCCTCTTGAATATTCGCATGCTATCCCCTTCCCCGCAAATCACTCAAAGTTCACCGTGAAGCGTGACGAAGTAAGCGGTAAATACTATTCTCTCGCAACGAGGATCACAGATCCCGAAAGGGTACGTGACAGACGCCTTTTATCTCTTATGGTATCCGACGATCTTTACGAGTGGCGTGTTGCCGCCGATATTATAGACCTGAGATACGGCGACGACAAAAAGCTCGGAGTTCAGTACGTTGATTTTGAATTTTTGGGCGATGATATTATTTTTCTTTGCAGAACGGCAATCAACGGAGCTAACAGCTTCCACGATTCCAATTATCAGACCTTCCACAGAATTAAAGGCTTCAGAACTCTTTAAAGCGTATAACAAAACAGGGTTAGAGCATCATTTTACGGTTGCTTTATCCCTGTTTTTTTATCTTTTTTTGTATTATTTTAAAAAATATTCGGTCTTTTTCAAAAAACAATTGACTTTTCGCTTTTAAAGTGATATAGTATCTATTCGGTAATTAAAGCTTTCAGCTTTATGAAATCTCAATACAATTCGAAAGAAGGCGTTTTTAAAATGACAATGACAAGCTCCTCGAGCATTCTCTTAACCCTTTCGGTTGCTCTCCTTGCGGGACTTCTTTTATCTCGACTTGCCAAATTAGTCGAGCTTCCCGCGGTAACCGCGTATCTTGTAGCCGGCGTTCTTATCGGTCCGTTTTGTCTCGGACGTATCGGCTTTGACGGTCTCGGAATCACTGAAAATCAACTTTCCCACCTCGGTATAATTTCCGACGTTGCACTCGGCTTCATAGCCTTTGCGATGGGTAACGAGTTCCGTCTCTCCCAGCTCAAAAAAATAGGAAAGCAAGCAACGGTCGTCGGTATATTCCAGGCGATATTCACAACTATAACAGTTGACGCTTTTCTTATAGGACTTCACTTCATTATTCCCGACAGGTTCTCGCTCTCCGCCGCAATTATTCTCGGAGCGATAGCAACCGCAACCGCCCCCGCAGCAACGCTTATGGTCGTAAGACAGTACAAGGCAAAGGGTAAGGTCACGGATATACTTCTTCCCGTAGTTGCTCTCGACGACGCGGTCGGCCTTATGGTCTTTGCGGTATCCTTCGGTATCGCAAGAGCACTCAGTGTCGGCGGCGTTAACGTTCTGTCCATTATCTTCGAGCCTATTATCGAAATTATTCTCTCGCTCGCCTTAGGATTTGCCATGGGTATGCTATTCACCCTTTGCGAAAGATTCTTCCATTCAAGGTCAAAGCGTATGGCGGTCTCGGTAACCTTCGTTTTAATGACTGTTGCTATCTCTCAGATAACCTTCCCCTTCTTCGGACTTCACGGAGCGTTCTCCTCTCTTCTTTCCTGCATGATGCTCGGTACTGTTTTCTGCAACGTTTGTGACTTCTCCGAGGAGCTTATGGAAAGAGCAGACCGTTGGACAGCGCCCATTCTTATTCTCTTCTTCGTAATCAGCGGAGCAGAGCTTAATCTTTTAGTTTTCCTTGATTTAGCCGTTGTTTTGGTAGGTATTGTTTACATTTTATCACGTTCTCTCGGAAAATACTACGGTGCAAGACTCAGCTGTCAGATGACGAAATGCGATCCGAGTATCGTAAAATATCTCGGTATAACGCTTCTCCCCCAGGCAGGTGTCGCGCTCGGTATGGCTAATAATGCCGTAGCTCTCGGTCCCGAGGGCTTGACGGTAAAGAGTATTACTCTGTTCGCTATTTTGATTTACGAAATAGTAGGACCCTCTCTGACTAAAATGGCTCTTACAAAGGCAGGCGACATCAAGCCTCACGGAAAGGTCAGCGCAAGAGAGGAAGCGAGAGTTTCTCTTGCCGAAAATACCCCTATAAAGCACTGATTACGCCGCTTTAAGCGCTTAATCATCAAATATAAAATTAATCACCTCGGCAAAATATGCATAAAAAAACAGCAAAGGCATTGCTATTTAAGCAGCGCTTTTGCTGTTCTTTCTTTTAATAAAGCAAAAGCGAGATAGAGGTAAGAGAAATATACGTCTCAGTCTATCTCGCTTTTTACTTTCATTTTTTAAATCCGCTATCAGAAATAATAATTCGTAAGCGTTCCGTTTTCAACCAAAATACCTACGACTATAACCGCTGCTCCGAACACGATACCGAAAATTCCGAGAATTAGTCCCACAATGGAAATCTTATCGAAATATTTGAGGCTTATTCTCGACACTACCGAAAACGCTATTGCGGCAGCTCCGACGATAAGTCCTCCCCAGCCGAAGAAAGAGCATATAATTGATACTCCGCCGAGTATTGCCGATATAAGAGACCAGAGCATATATTTGGGTTTATCTTTATTAAATACCTCGTAATAGCGCTCCTCGGATTCCTTGAGTTCGCTTTCATTTTCTTCGGAGGTTTTTTCGTGATAATAATTTTCAGGCATTGGGGTTGCAAGTGAGGTTTCCTTAGTTTCCTGTTCCTCATTATCCCAGAATCCTTTGCTTTCCATTTTTTCTCCTCCCGTGTGTTTTTCTCTATCTATTATACAGTCATTTTTTTCTTTTGTCAAGTTTAAAGCCCCTCTCAAAAACAAATTTACGGTGAATATTTTTCTTTCCATTCGGTAAAAATTTACATTGAAAAAATTTTTGGAGGCTCAAAATGGAAAAAGCTGATGAATATAGAAAAAAAGTGAAGCTTCACTCTCCCGGCTCAAAGGTTATAAAGAATTCTTTAAAAGCGTTCTTTTTTGGCGGAACAATTTGTCTTTTCGGTGAGCTTCTCGCAGAGCTTTATATTTTTCTTGGCTTAAGCGAGAAAACTTCTTATATGCTCGTTACGGTATCGCTTATATTTATAGCCGCTCTTCTCACGGGTGTGGGGCTCTTTGATAAAATCGCGCGCCATGCGGGAGCGGGTACTCTCGTTCCCGTAACGGGTTTTGCGAACGCCGTTGTCTCTCCCGCGATAGATACGAAATCCGAGGGACTTATTCTCGGCGTAGGCGCAAAAATCTTCACGGTTGCGGGTCCTGTTATACTTTACGCCACACTCTCGGGGACTCTTTTCGGTATCATTTACTATATCACGGGGCTTTTTATATAAGTCTATCTGTTTTTGTTGAAAAGGAGCTTTTATGCAGAAAATAACCTATCTTGAAAAGCCCGTATATTTTGAGTCCTATTCTGCCGTAGGCGGCTTTGAGGAAGGACACGGACCTCTCGGTGAAAAATTTGACTTTATTGACGAAAAGGACCTCTTTGGCATGAAAACGTGGGAAAGAGCGGAGGGAGAGATGTCCCGTATAGCTCTGAATTTAGCGTTAAAGAAGAAGGACGTTTCCCCATCGGAGCTTAACGTTATCGTTGCGGGAGATTTACAAAATCAGTGCGTTGCCTCCTCGGGAGGACTCTTTTCATTCGGCGTTCCTTTCTTAGGTCTTTACGGAGCCTGCTCAACCTGTACCGAGGGACTATTAGTCCTCACCTCTATGCTGACAAGCTCGAAAACGTATACACGGGGCGCGTCGGTCACGTCATCTCACAACTGCGCTGCCGAAAGACAGTTCAGAACTCCTATCGAATACGGAGGTCAGCGAACACCGACGGCTCAGTGGACGGCAACGGCGTCGGGAGCGTTTATTCTATCAAAGAAACCGTCCCGTGCTAAGATAACGGCTTTTATGCCCGGTAAAATAAGAGACGGCTACACGAAGGATCAGAGTAATATGGGGGCGGCTATGGCGCTTTCCGCCTTTGACTCCATATCCCGATTTTTCGAGGAAAACTCACCCGATGATTTTGACCTTATCATGACGGGAGATCTCGGAAAGGTCGGCAGCTCGGTTCTTGAGGACCTCTTATGCGAAAAGCTTGGAGCAAAGGGAAAGATTCTCGCCTCTCTTCACCGTGACGCAGGACTTATGCTTTACGACCTATCCGAGCGTGACGTTCACTCGGGCGCTTCCGGGTGCGGCTGCTCGGCTTCTGTTCTCGCCTCGCACGTTTTACCCGAAATAGAGTCGGGTAAATTAAAAAAGGCTTTATTTCTCTCCACGGGTGCGCTGATGAGTACGTCAAGCGTCAGTCAGGGCGACAATATTCTCGGTATAGCTCCGCTTATAGTTTTAGAGCACGAATACAGCACGGAGGTGTAATATGTTCGACTTTGAAAGAATAATTTTTGCCTTTCTTATAGGCGGACTTATCTGCGTTATAGCTCAAATTCTTATCGACCTTACGAAGCTTACCCCGGCTCGTATTCTCGTCCTCTACGTTTGCTTTGGAGTTCTTCTCGGCGGTATAGGTCTTTACGAGCCGCTGTTCAATTTCTCGGGAGCGGGAGTCAGCGTTCCCTTAATAGGCTTCGGAGCGACGGTTGCGAGAGGCGTTAAAGAAGCCATTGATACCGACGGCGCTATAGGTATTTTGACAGGTCCTTTTACCGCGTCGGCGGCGGGCTGCTCGGCGGCTTTGGTTTTCGGATACGTGGCGGCGCTGGTATTCAAAGGCAAGCCCAAAAGAGCATAAGGGGCTTAGGTATTAGCGTGAAGCTCTTAGAAGAGCATTCACGCAGTGAAATTTGCCCTTTCGGGCAAGTGAAATCGCTTCGCGATGAAATATTTGCTTTGCAAATGTGAAATGTTTGCTACGCAAACGTGATAAATTTCATTTCACGTAGAGTAAGGCGAGTATGCTTAAACGTGAGAAGATAACCAAATAAAAACGGTAGGGGTAGGGCGTGAAGCTCTTATGAGAACATTCACACCGTGATACGAATCTCTTAGGGATTCGTGATATTCCCTTTCGGGAGTGATATTTGCTACGCAAGTGATATGTTCGCTTTCGCAAACGTGGAAAAGTTAGCGAGGCGAAAAAATAAATCAGAGAAACTTTCGCCAAAGGCAAAATTTGATACGATAGTATACCCGACAAGAGAAGGCATTTCGGCTTTTTTACCGATTTGTTTTCTCTTTCTTTTCATTTTTTTGCCGTATGTAACGCTCTATTTACATAAAATCTTTCTTTTTCGTCATTTTTTGAAGATTTTTTTGTAAACTTTTACTTGCATTTTTTCTATATATATGTTATACTATATATGAATAATAATATAATAAGGAAAAATGGTTATTTTTTCCTTAAGCCAAAGGAATTTTCAGAAAGGAAGGAGTACATGGACGAATTACAATGCATTGTAGACGCTATGCTGCCGATAATCGAATCTAATTTTAACGCCGCGCCGTCTACTTTCAAGCTCTGGTTCGGAGATTTTGTTTTAACGTCGCTTGATGAAAAAGAAGCCGTTTTCATCAAGCGACGTTAAA
>SVUD01000020.1 GCA_015063445.1 Oscillospiraceae bacterium | reverse complement strand
CGGCTTCCTTATCCGTAATAGCCGTATCGGGCGAGCCCTTTGTAAAAAGCTCGTAAAAATATTCTTCATATTCAAACGACACAACGAGAAGAACAAGATCGTCAAAACTCTCGCCGACTATTCTCTCGTAGTCATACATATCAACATTTCCCTCGCCTATCGAATACTCGTATACGTAGACACGGAAAGGAACGCCGCACTCTTCCTCCGCGGCCTTAAGCTTTTCTTCAAGCCGCGACTCTTCGGTTGATGGAATGTAGTTATCATAGTCTTGAATTCTCGAGCTGCTCGATACCGTTTTTGCAGAGGTTGCGAATGAAAATAGAGCAAATATGTAAACTACGGTTATCAAAATCAACACAATTTTCTTAATTTTCATTTTCAACCTCCTACAAAACGAAGAAGCCGAACAGCATCGTTATTATAAGCGAGAGTATAAACGATCCGCCGATGAACAAAAGAAGCTTTGGGATGCTTAACGGTATTCTGCCGTAAACCTTTCCCGTGTGACCGTTCATGGCGTAGGTAAAGTTTTTGCCCTTATGCTTATATGTTAAAATCCATACCGGCATAAGAGTGTACTCCCAATGGCTTTTATCCACCATCATACCGAGAGAGGTTTCGTCAACGGTTTCAAAGCCTCTTACGGTAGAACGAAGAAGACTTGAAGCGTACGCCTCCATTTTTCCTCTTACCTCGGGGGTGAGCATTGCGCGTTCAATATTTTTCTTTTTTGCCACAAAGCCCTGAAGATATGGCATCGAAAAGTCTATATGACAATCGGTGGGATACGGAAGAATACCCTCGAGCATTTCCTTGTCCTCTTCAAAGATTGCCGAAGACGTGATGTCCTCAAAATGAATATTTCCGCCTCTTCTGAGCTTATAATATGATATTTCCGTATACATATAATCGCCCATACGCCAATTTCTTACGTTGGTCGCCTTATAGTCCGCATTCGCTAAGGTATCCGCATCGACCACCCAGAAGGGATAGTAAACTCCGCTTATTTTTTCAGCGTTTTCGCGGCTCGCATAATACTTCGGCGCAAAGCGCTTCTTTTTCGCAAAGCGTAGGAATATATCCTTCGCCTCCTCCTTGCCGAATTTGAACGGAATTATCTTTGAAGGCTTTTCAACGCCCGATACTTTTTCGGAGATAACGATAGGGTTATGACAGTAATAGCAGGTATTGGCAACGGTTGTTTCGTCCGTTATTACCTCGGCGCCGCAGTTCGAGCAGTGATACTCACGTGTGTGACTTGCGAAATCAGAGTTTTCGGACTCCTGGCGCTCCGCGCGTTTTTCAGCCTCGGTATTTTTAAGCTCTTCCTCGCTGAATTCGGATATACAGAACTCGCACACGAATTTCTGACGCTCCGGCTTAAATATAAGCCCCGCATCACAATTCGGGCATTTATAAGTTATAGTTGATGAAGTCATATCATTGCTTCCTATAATCTGAATTTAATTAGCATTTAAAATGCCTTTGAAAGACGTTTGGCTATCAAAAACGCACGAATGAAGCGCTATTATTTAATATCCAAAAGTTCATAAGCGTTTGATATTATCTCTTATTACCGCACTCGGAGCAGAACTTCGCGCCTGCGGAATTCTTCGCTCCGCACTCGGTGCAGAACCAATCGCCCTCGGGCTTCGGCGATCCGCATTCCGAGCAGAATTTACCGCTGTTTTCCTTACCGCAGGAGCATACCCAAGAGCCGCTTGCGACAGGCTTTTTAGCTCCGCACTCGGAACAGAATTTGCCCTCGTTTTTAGCTCCGCAGGAGCAGAGCCAGCCCGAAGCTGACGCTTCCCTTTTAGCGTTATCGCTCTCCATCTGTCGTCTGTTGGTTTCGGTTGCGGCGCCCATAAAGTTGCCTGCGCCCATCATTCCCATACCGACACCGAAGAAGCCCTGTGCAGAGCCTGCGGAATTAGAGCCTGCCGCTTCAATTCCTCTTGCAATCGAGCCCTGAACATAACCCTCTCTTACAGCGGCATCACCGAGCATTGCGCCCTTATTACGCATATTGATAAGCTCCTTCGACTCGTCGTCGTAGGAAACGCTCGCAATACCAACCGACTGGACCTCGATACCGCGCATATTCTTCCACGCCTCGTCAAGCTCGTTCGCCATATACTGAGAAAGCTCACGTGATTTACTTGCGACGTAAGAAATGCGGATTCCGTCCGCAGACATTCTGTTTATAGCGGCGGTGAGAGCCTCCAAAAATTCGGAGAGATACTGCTCGTTGATATCAGCAATATCAACTCTCTCGGAATTCTTTGGAATAGCCTCGGTATAGAATTTTATAGGGTCGGTTATCTTGATTGAATAATTACCGTGCGCACGAAGGAAAAGCTCGGAGTTATAGAAGCTGTCAAAATAGTTGACGGGAGTTCTCGTTCCGAATCTTATGCCCTTGATCTCCTGAAGATTGATAAAGTACGCCTTTTGAGCATAAGAGGGCACTCCGCCGAATTTAATTCTCGAAAACGCATCAACTATGGATTTACCAAACTGACCCGCAAAAAGCGAAGGAGCGGCAGAATTGTCTACCTTGTAATATCCCTCCTCGGCAGTAAAGTCTATTATTTTTCCACCCTCAACGAGTATCATAAACTGACCGGGATAAACGTGAATGATAGAGCCGTTCGAGATAACGTCGTCCGTTCCCTTCTTATTGTTATTTCTTCTGTCGTTTTTGCGAACCTTTACGCCCTTTGTAAAGACGGTGGTATCGCTCATATCATCTGCTTCGAGAACCTCCTGCCACTGATCAGCAAGATTACCTCCCATAGCATTAAAGAATGCCTTAATAATTCCCATAACATTTCTCCTTAAAATAAAAATAAATATCTAACTAATTTTATCATATACACGAGACTTTGTCAATAAATAGGCTAAAGAAAATAAATATTGGAAGGGACAGCGGTATTTAGCATAAGCATCGAAAAACGGTAGAAACAGAGCATAAAGAAAAGCCCCGAGACCTTTAAGACCGTTACCGCCTTAAGCCCCGGAGCTTTTTATAGAAAAACGGGAATTATAACACAAAATATTCTATATATTCCGCGACGGAGATTTTAGGTAGAATTTTTGTTCTTCCAACCGAAGCAATAGTTACCTATTGCGAGTTTGTTGGAAAACGGGAATTATACCAAAACATCCTATATATTTCGCGACGGAGATTTTAGGTAGAATTTTCGTTCTTCCAACCGAAGCAATAGTTACCTATTGCGAGTTTGTTGGAAAACGGGAATTATACCAAAATATCCTAAGCGAAATTATGCGTCCCAGTTGTGATAGACAGCATTCACGTCATCATCCTCGTTGAACTTATCGAGCATCTTCTCCATATTCTCGATATCTTCCTCGTTCGTAAGCTCAACGTAGGTTGAGGGAACCTTTGCAACGTCTGCGGTGTCTATTTTGTAGCCAAGGGAAATTATAGCGTCTCTTACGGTATCAAGGTCATCGGTCATAGTGTAGATGGTATACTCACCCTCTTCGCACTTGATGTCCTCTGCTCCGCACTCGAGAGCGTCTTCCATTATCTTATCCTCTTCAATCTCGTCATCCTCGTCGATAATAGTGATAACACCCTTTGACTCAAAGAGGAAGGATACGCTGCCGCTCTGTCCCATATTTCCGCCGTACTTATTGAAGGCAGCGCGAACGTTACCTGCGGTACGGTTTCTGTTGTCGGTAGAGGTTTCAACTATAATAGCTACTCCCGAAGGACCGTAGCCCTCGTATACGATCTCCTCATAATTAATGTCGCTGTTATCGGTGAACTTTTTGATGGTACGCTGAATGTTATCGTTAGGCACGTTGTTAGCCTTTGCCTTTGCGATAAGATCACGAAGCTTGTTATTGTTGTTCGGATCGGGACCGCCTGCCTTTATAGCGACAGCCATTTCCTTGCCGATCTTGGTGAAAATCTTCGCTTTTGCAGCATCGGATTTTTCTTTCTTGTGTTTAATGTTGTTCCATTTTGAATGTCCTGACATCTTCTCTTCTCCTGAATATTTATATCAATTTGTAAACTAAACTTAGCAAACTCTTATATTTTTTCGGGAGTCTGCATACAAATAAGTCCGAGCGCAGTCTTTAAAACCTGACGTGTTGCACTCGTCAAAGCAAGTCTCGAGCTTCTAAGCTTTTCATCCTCACAGGCTGCGATTTTGCAATCGTGATAGAAGCGGTTGAAGGCTGCTGAAAGATCGAGGATATATCTCGTTATAACGCTCGGTTCATAATCCTGAATAGCGGCGTTTACACGCTCGGGGAATCTTGAAAGAGTCTTTGCAAGCTCAAACTCAACCTCACCGAGAGGAGCGTCGGTCATTTTTCCCTCTTCGCCCGCCTTCTCAATTATCGAGCAGGTACGGGCATAAGTATACTGAACGTAGGGACCCGTGTTACCGTCAAACGAGAGAGCCTCCTCCATAACGAAGTTTATATCTCTGATTCTGTTGTTCGAAAGATAGTAGAATATAACCGCGCCGACACCGACCTTTTCGGATATTTCAAGGCATTCCTTTTCGTCCGGATGCTTTTCCTTTGTTATTTCGTAAACACGCTTGATAGCCTCGTCAAAGAGGTCTCGAAGAAGGATAACGTTACCTGTTCTCGTGGCAAGCTTTGCTCCGTTTATGCTTACAGTTCCATAGGGTACGTGAACAAGCTCGTCGTACCAATCATAGCCCATAAGCTCAACGACCTTGAACCACTGAGCGAAGTGAAGCGACTGCGCCGCGCTGGTTACGTATATCGCTTTATCAAAGTTGTATTCGCCCTTGCGGTAAACGGCAGCCGCTATATCTCTTGTGGGATAGAGGGTTGTACCGTCACGCTTAAGGATAAGGCAAACGGGCATATTCCATTTATCGAGGTTTACTATAGACGCGCCGTCATCAATTTCGAGAAGCCCCATATTGCGAAGCTTTTCTACCTGGGCGGGCATTTTATCCGTATAGAAGGACTCTCCCTTATAGCTATCAAAGGTGATGCCGAGCATCTTATAGGTTTTCTCATATTCCGCCAGGCTTACGGATACGAACCAACGCCAAAGAGCGAGGTTTTCCTCGTCGCCATGCTCGAGCTTCGCAAATTCAGCGCGTGACTCGTCACCCAGCGCCGAGATAGGCTTAGAGCCCTCGGGAAGAGTTTTAAGGCTCTCTTCCTCCTCTGCCTTAATCGCGTTATTTATCTTCACGTAAAGATCAACAAGCTTGTCTACTCCGCCATTCTCTACGGATTCCTTATTGCCCCATTTCTTATAAGCTACGATAAGCTTACCAAACTGAGTTCCCCAGTCACCGAGATAGTTGATACCAACGCATTTGTATCCCGCAAACTCGTGAAGGAGCTTTAAGGAATGACCGATAACCGTCGTACCGAGATGACCGATGTGGAAAGGCTTTGCAACGTTCGGCGAGGAATAGTCAAGGACTACCGTTTTGCCCTCACCAGTCATAGGCGAGCCGTATTTATCGCCCGCGGCTGCAATATCAGAAACGACTCTCGCGGCAAATGCCGTCGGGCTTATGCGGAAGTTGAGATATCCGCCCATTGCGTTTATCTCGGAAAACTCCTCGCAGGATATTTCCTCGGCAAGAGCAGAAGCTATCATAGGGGGAGCTTTTCTGAGGCTCTTTGAAAGACGGAAGCAAGGAAGCGCGATATCACCCATGCTTCTATCGGGGGGATACTCGAGCATTTCGAATATCTCGCTTTCGGAAAGAAGTCCCTCTCCGAAAAGCTTACTTACCGCAGAGGCAAGAAGCTCTGCTGTTTTTTTCTTAAGAGTTAACATATATATTCTCCGTTTTTTTAATCTTTATCAGCGCCTATTAAAGCGAATTCTTCATTTTTACGTACTCACAGTCAAGCTTTTCCTTAACAAGCTTTCCTATAACGAAATCCGAAAAGCTCATCGAATAAGCCATTGCGGACTCAAAGCCCGAAACAAGATAGAACTCTCCGTTTTCCTCCGCAATTTCGGGGGTTGGTATCTCTTCGCCAAGCTCAAGCTTTACGGAAAGCGACGAAACGAGCTCGGCATCTATCTCACGCTCGGGATAATTAAGTCTTTCGGGTGAGATATATACTCCGGAAAAGCTTTTATCAGCCGTCCACAGCTCAAAGCAATTCACAATGCAATCGGCAATTACTTCGGGGGTTGCATAGGTAGTATCAACTATAAGGTCGTAGTTTGTAAGATCCTTTATATCAACGCCGTACTGCTCAAGATATCTTTTCTTCTCGCTCTCCCGTCTTGCGCGGGTCTCGTTTATCGTTTCTTCGAGCGACGAGGCGTGCTCGCCCTGTCTGTTTGCGCTCATTATACGAAGCGCGCTCGTTTCAATATCGGTAGAGAGATAAATTTTGAACGTTCCCTTCGTGAAATGCCACGCCATTCTCGAATCAATTATAAGGCGGCGGGGATCGTTTGTCAGGGCGGCTATTCCCTCATCTATCTCGTTATCAAGCTCGGGGTGAGTTTCCATATACTTATTAAGCTCGACAACCGTCATTCCTCGCTTCTCAGCAACGCTTCTCACTATTGCTCCCGTTGAATAATACTCCGCGCCGAGAGCTTCTATAAGTATTTTAGAAACGGTGCTTTTTCCGCTTCCAAGGTCGCCCGCAAGTGAAATTTTCTCAGACATACACTCTCTCCTTCTTCAGTCAGTGGCGTTTTTTTGGTTAATCTAAACCAAAATAAAAATTGTTTTTGAGCATTATCGACATATAAAAATTAATTTCTAACCAATATAGTATATATTATTATTTTAAAAAAGTCAAGGTGTTGGTAAAAACTTTTAAAGCATTGGTAAAAACTTTTGAAGCATTTTCGGCATTATATGGCTTATTCCAATCTTGACAAAACGTTATATTTGGGTTATAATATAGCTTGATTCCCGAATGAGTGGAAAATGATTTTTGTGAAAGGCAGAGATGCATTTCGTCTTTGCGCTCGGCGCGGCGAAGCAATTTCGTTTTTTTCAATAAAAAGCGACAAACGCGGTATGGAGTAAAAAATGAAGAAAATCGGTATTTCCAAAATGCTAAGAATATCTCTGTTTTCTGCGCTTATTGCCGTCTCCGCTATGATTTCAATTCCTTTTCCGATACCGGTTACACTGCAGACGTTTGCGATTTTTCTTGCGATGTTCACTCTGGGCGGCAACGGCGCTCTCGCTGCGATTACGGTTTATACGACGCTCGGTATCGTCGGACTCCCCGTTTTTGCGGGTTTTGGCTCGGGAATAGGATATCTTCTCGGCGCAAGCGGCGGATTTGTTCTCGCGTTTCCCGTAGTGGCTTTGGTGTTTCTTTTGCTTGAGGCTATATTTGGAGACTCGGACAGGCTAAAGCTCATTTATGCTGCCGTATCAATTCTCATCATATATGTTATAGGCAGCGCTTGGTTCGCCTTCGTTTTTTCGGGAGCGCACGGATTTTTAGCGGCGCTCACAGTATGCGCTCTGCCGTATATTCCGATAGATGCCGTTAAGATTTTCCTGGCGTACGTAGCTTCAAAAAGGCTTAAAGCGCTTATAGATTTTTGAAAGCGCAAATGATTATCATATTTTTTTAGGTTAATTCAATTAAATTACTCCACGGAGGTTTTTTAGAGTGGATAAGCAAAAAATAGACAGAATAAACGAGCTCGGAAGAATTGCGAAAACCCGTGAGCTTACGCCCGAGGAGCTTAAGGAAAGACAAGCTCTACGTGAAGAATATATTAAGTTTTTCCGCGCAGGACTGCGTGGTGAATTAGCTAAAGGAGATAAATAAAATGGCTAATAGAAATTGCTGTATTTGTCAATTCCCTATCGATAAGGACGATGCGCCCGTAATCGCAATGAGCGGATACGGAAATCCAAAATGCGCTTGCTCAAGCTGCGAGGCGATCATTGAGACCGCAACTACGTCCCACGATCCAGATGAGATAGCCGAGGCTTGTAAGGAGCTTGGCGAGGCATTGACCAGAGGAAATACGGGTGACGAGCAGATTATAGACAGCGTTAACGAAATAATAAGAACGGCAAATGAAAGAGGCTCTGCCATAAGAGACGGCTCTTACGACTTCTCTCTTGATGAAGAGGGCGGCGAAGAGTTTGACATCCCTGAGGAGCTTTTGGAAAGCGAAGAGGATAAGGCAAAGGACGAGCATGATGCGAAAATATCTAAAATCCAAGATACTATTTTGGCTTGGGTATGCGGAGTAGCATTAGCAGCCTCAGTCGCTTTCTTTATAATCCGTTTCATTTTTTAATTCAAGCATATATATAACGCCCTCCGCATACAATTTAGCGGAGGGCTTTTTATGTCTTTGTTCTCTTTGTTGCCGATTCTAATTATAGTATCGGGATCGTATTTGCTCATAAAATTAAAATTTTTCTTTATAAAACACCCAATACGAACACTTAAGTTTGCATTTTCGGGCAAAAATAAGAAAAAATCGATTTTATCGCTCTTGCTTGCACTTGCCGGTACGCTCGGAGTTGGTAACATATCAGGAGTAGCGATAGGAATTGCGGCAGGAGGCGCGGGAAGCGTTTTTTGGCTTATTGTCTCCGCTCTTTTTTCATCAGCTATAAAATACGCCGAGGTGTATATTTCATATCACTCGGGCGGTACCGGGATGTTAAGCGTTATAAGGTCAAGCTTCAAGTATACAGGAAATCTTTTTGCCTGTCTTTATGCTTTTCTTGCCGTTATTTTATCACTCTCAATGGGCTCTGTATTTCAAGCAAGAGCAATATCCGAGGCATTAGATAATACGCCGTCTAATAACATTTATATTTTTGCGTTTTGTATCTCGATTTTTATCGCCACGGTTTGCTTGCTCGGTAAAGAAAAAATAAAAAATGCCGTTGCGCTTATTATTCCAATTGCTATGATAGTTTACACGGGTATGTGTCTTAGCGTTATTTTTTCTAATTACGATAAGCTTCCTTGCGTAATACATCAAATATTTGCATCCGCATTTTCTATAAGGGGAGCAGCGGGCGGTATTCTCGGTTTTGTAGTATCTTCGGGAATGAAGGAGGGCTTTGCGAGGGGGCTTTTATCCAATGAGGCGGGAGCGGGTACATCATCTTTTTCCCACACGTCGCATATCGAAAGCAACACGCAAGCGTCGAAAAAGCAGAATGCTAACAACTTAAGTCCGCAATCTTTATCGGAAAACTCGGAAAACAGAAAAAATGACACATTATCATTTTTGGAAACAGAGCGAGCCGGCATCTTTGGTATTTTAGAGGTTATTTTTGACACGCTCCTCCTCTGTCCTCTTACCGCATTTTCAATTCTCCTTGGCTGCGATGGCAAAAAATTTGGCGGCTCCCTTTCTGAGCTTTCAAAAATTTTTGAAAACCATGCAGGCTCCATAGCTCCCAATCTTTTGCTCTACTCTATCATATTTTTTGCTGTTTCTACTGTTCTTTGCTGGTATTATTACGGCAGCGTTTCGCTTTTTTACATCACTCGGGGAAAAGGGAAAGCTATATATTCGATTTTCTTTTTCGCCTCGTTTTTCACGGCTGTCATAAAGGAAGTACCGCATACTTTATTTATCACGGATACCGCTCTTTTTCTTATGAGCGTGATTTCCCTTTCAGCCGTGATAAAAAACAGAGCGCTTCTTCGTTTTGAAGAAACGCTCTGAAAAACCTATTTATAAAAGGCCTTATAAGCTTTTACTAAGCTTAATCAAGCACTCTGATATGAGATTCGGGTTTGATTTCCGAAATAATCTCGCCAAGCTCACTCTCTGTCATTTCATGTGTGATAACGGCAATTTCCTTACCTTTATTTATTACCGAATACGCACCGAGCATATGCTCTATTTTTTCAAAATTCTCAGGCTTATATGAAAGATAATGCCTCGAGGAGAAGCTTTCAAACAAAACCTTAGGCTCGGTTTTTTCGAACACGGGCGCCGTATAATTTATTCCGGTTGACATAACCTGAACCAAATCTCCGACAACCGCGGATGCGGTAGTTCCTCCGCCCGCGCCCTGACCGTAAAACATAACGTCACCGAGCGGCTCGGCTATAACCTCTATCGCATTATACACTCCGCTCACCGCAGAAAGAAACTTCGTATTCATTACTATGAACGGAGCTACCATTGCAAGCGGCTCTTCGCCTCCGACAATTCCTCTTGCCACAAGCTTCACCGTTGCGCCAAGCTTTGCCGCTGACTTAACGTCATTATCTCTGATTTTGGTTATTCCCTCGGTATATATTTTATCCACGGGAAGAAGCTTACCCGATACTATTGCGGTGAGTATGGCAATTTTTCTTGTAGCGTCGGTACCTTCAACGTCGGCTGCCGGATTACGCTCCGCATATCCTTTTTCCTGAGCGTCACGGAGAGCTGAATCAAAGCTTGCGCCATAGGTGAACATTTCGGTTAAAATATAGTTGGTAGTACCGTTTAAAATGCCTCTTATTTCATGTATCTTATTTTGCCTTACGCAAGAAATTATTGGAGAGATGGCAGGTATTCCTCCGCCGACCGATGCTTCAAATCTATAGCAAACGCCATTATCTTTAGCTATTTTCAAAAGCTCGTCTCCAAAATTCGCAACGACCTCTTTATTCGAGGTGATAACATTCTTACCTGCGAGAAGCGAGGATTTTGTAAATTCGTATGCGGGGTGTGAGCCGCCCATAACCTCTATTACCGAGGATATCTCGGGATCGTTAAGAATAACGTCAAAGTCATGAACTATCTTGCTCGCAAAGGGAGACGAAGGAAAATCTCTCAAATCGAGAATATACTTGATATTTATTCCGTCTTTGCCTACGTATGCCGATTCTTTTTGATTCGCTGTTATAAATTCGGCAACGCCGCTTCCGACAACGCCAAATCCAAGTATTGCGATATGAGTCATTTCTATTCCTCCCTTACGCTGTAATTTATAATTATGTATTTTATCACAATAAAGCAAAAAAATCAAGCAAATATGACATTTTAATATTTTTTTATTCAAACCTATCAAAAACCGAGTTAAAACAATATTATATATATAAATCATGCACAAGCGTTTTACATCTGATTATGCTTCTTTTTGATAAATCATACTGTCGTTTACACCAGCAGCATAAAGTGTTTTCTTTAAAAAGAGTCTCATCCACCGTCAAAAAGCGGCAAATGAGACTCTTTTTAGCGTATGCTGCACCGATGCAAAACGAATAATGCTTTACGCTGCACTGCCCGAGGTTATTCCTAAGGACACAAGCTTGGATTCATCCGTAATATAATCGAGAGGATTTACCGACGCGCCGGAAACCTTAAGCTCAAAATGGAGGTGCGGCTCGTCGGCAAGCTCGGAAACCGTTGTATCGCCTATATAACCTATCACCTGACCGCCCGATACCTTATCTCCTACCTTGCATTTAACGGTATCCTTTGCTAAATTTGAATAGTAGCTCTTGTGAGTTGTGCTATGCGTGATCTCTACGGTCTGACCGAGCATCGGATCGTTATAAATTTTCGTTACCTCACCGTTTGCCGCGGAGCATACCTCTGCGCCGTCATCGGCGGAAATATCGAGCCCTGTATGAATTCGCCACTCATCAAGCGTATTTGAGAAAACAGGTACGGTTGAGCTATGCGATTTTATCACAGTTCCCGTTATGGGGCTTACGAAAATGAGTGTGGGCGCCGTTGGCTTTTCTTCCTTATCATCACTCGGCTTCTGTGTTTCGCCATCGTTCGTATTTCCATCGTTATTCGGTACGTCGGTTACCGGGGGTGTTTCGGGAATTTCCGTTTTCTTTCTGCTGTTTGCCGCAACTATTCCTATTACTATTGCGCTTACGCAGAGAATAGCAATTACCGTAAGATAAACTATCTTGGAAACTGCATTTTTGTCACTGAACTTGAATTTCTTTTCCATTTTAAATATAACTTTCCTTTCGTATGAATTACTGCTTGTATTTTCCACCGATTTTAAGAAAGTTATTCATAGTTCAGGCTATTTTTTTAAAAAAACGGCTGCACAGGTCAATAACCCATACAGCCGAAGATTTCTCGATTATAAAATTGTTTTTTACCAGATTACGATTTCACCGTTATCACCGCGATACCAGAGCTTTCCTTCATTTTCGGGCTCGGTAGCAGAATACAGATAGAGATTTGAAAGCCACAAATTATCTTCGCCAACGTTGATTTTAGCAAATGCCTCTCCGTCAGCCTCGTAATACACCTTAGCCGATGCGGGAAGAGCCTTTCTTTCAATATCGGTGACATCGGAATGCAAGATAACTGAATTAAGGCTCAAGCAATCGGCAAAAGCTCCGGTTTTAAGCACCTTGACAAGCTTGGGTATTTCTATATCCGTTAGCTCTATGCAGAGATAAAACGCTCTCTCTCCGATTTCCTCGACGCCGTTGCCGAATTTAACGTATGTAAGCCCCGAGCAACCGTAAAACGCTTCGTTTCCTATTTTCTTAACGCTATCGGGAATAACGATTTCCGAAATAGCGGTGCAACCGACAAACGCGCTATCGCCTATTTCTTTAAGACCTTTTGAAAGCGTGACCGACTTAAGCGCGTCGCAACCCGAAAATGCTGATTCACCGATAAATTCAACGCTATCGGGAAGGGTTATGCTTTTCAGATTTGCGCACCACCTGAATGCAGCGCCCGAAATTCTTGTTACCGTTTCGGGAATTACGATTTCCTGCACCGAGGCGCTGACAAACGCCATAGCGTCTATCTCGCCTACGGGAAGTCCTCTGTGCGCCTTGGGAATAACGACATATTTATCCGCAGTATTCGAGTTTGAGACAACCTTATAGTACGTTCCGTCCTCGCTAATTTCAAATCTCAAGCCCTCATTACCTATATATTCCTCCCAGATAAGAGGATTTCCATCCTCGCCCCAATGCCAGAAGTGACCTGCCGCAGTAGGATAATCATTAGTATAAAGATACTGCGTTTCAAATTCCAGCTCGCACCACGTGCTGCCGGTTATATTTATGAAATCAGAGAGCGATCCCTCATAGAAAAATTCATTTATTGAGGAGCAGTTCAGGAATGCGTTTTGTCCTATTTCTTCTGTTCCTCTGCCGAAAATAAGAGTTTTAAGAGAGGCGCAGTTTTCAAATGCCGACGTACCGATCTTTTCAAGCGATTTGGAAATTCTGACGCTCTCAAGCGAGGTACAGTCCGAAAAGGCGTTTGCGCCTATTTTCTCAACTCCATCCTCTACCGTGAGAGTTTTAATATGTGTGTTGCCCGAAAAAGCTCCGTCGGAAACGCTCTTCACCGCTCTGCTTTTATAGAGCTTTGGAATAACTATATTCTCTCCCGTAAACGTTCCTATACCTACAACCGTGTAATATCTTCCGTCAGGCGTTTTCTCAAACTTTAACGTTTCGGGCTCGGGAGGTATTACCGTGCCGACGTTATTTTCGCCCTCGTTCTTTTCAGTCTCATCCTTATCGAAAAGCCCACAGGAGCAAAATGCAAAAATCAAGGCAAACGATAACAAGGCAATTAAAATCTTTTTCATATATACGCTCCTTTCATTTTTATATGTTCTTGTTGAAGCTATGCTTCATTTCTATTTTAACATATAAATATGAATATTTCAAGCGCAATATAAAGCCGTATAAGAACCGAATGGAATTTTTTTCGGCAAGCGTAATATAATAGCGGTAAAACGATATTACGTCACAGTTTCACAAACGGCAATAACATTTTAAAAACTGACAAAGCAGTACTATTCAAGGTTGACAAAAGAAAAGCGAGACACACGAAAAAAACGTGCGCCTCGCTTTGCGTTTTTAAAAATCAATCATCCGAGGAAACTATATGAGGAAGATATCCCATAAAGTAATTCCAGCCCGATACGATAGTGGTAAATGACATAACGCCCATACAAACGTATGACATAACGTGATTAGACTTAAAGATAAGCGGCTCGATAATTATAAGCACGGTACCTACCATTTGCGACACGGTCTTAAGCTTACCCATCATATTTGCGGCCAAATCAACCTTTACCTTTTTACCGGCGACTACGAGGCGAAGGCTCGTTACGGCAAGCTCACGGAACAGAATAATAAGAACTACCCATACGAATACCATACCCTGAGTGAACTGCCCACGTAAGAACATCCAAGCGAGGATTGCGAGCATTGAGCCGAGAACCATAAACTTATCTGCCAAGGGGTCTATAAATTTACCAAAGTCGGTAACGAGATTATATTTTCTTGCTATCTTACCGTCAAGCATATCGGTAAGAGCCGTGAGAGCATAGATTATAGCGGGAACTACAAATCCCCATACGTCAATACTTCTCATAAAGAGTATTGAGGCCACGAAAGCCGGAACAAGTATAACTCTTACAAACGAAAGAATATTAGGCGCGTTAAGTATTTTTGTCTTACTCATTGTCTTTCTCCTTGATACTTTTAACTAAATATGTAAACTTTTATTTGCTTTTTTGATACAAAATCATTTTTATACGGTTTCTCCAACCAAGTCATAGTCGAGAGCTTCGCTGATTTTAACCTCTACAAATTCGCCTGCCTTGACACGCTTTTGAGATTTAAAATACACTTTGCCGTCAACATCCGGAGCATCCGCAAAGGTTCTTCCGTAATAAATATCCGCTATGGTATCAAATCCATCGCAAAGAACGGTGAGAGTTTTTCCTACCTGCTTCTCTATGATATCCTCGTTAACGGTAAGCTGTGTCTGCATAATTATATCGTATCTATCCTGCTTTGTCTGAGCATCGACGGTTTCTTCAAGCTCAGCCGCCAAGGTCCCCTCTTCCGCAGAATAGGTAAAGGCTCCGAAATGCTCGAACCTCGCTTCCTTTAAGAACTCGCAAAGAAGAGCAAAATCCTCCTCGGTCTCACCCGGGAATCCGACCATCGCCGTAGTTCTCAGCACAATGCCGGGCACTCTTTCACGAAGCTTTTTAACGGTTTCTCTTATAAGAGCAGAGCCGCCGTGCCTGTTCATCGCGCGAAGAACGCTATCCGAAATATGCTGAATCGGAATATCCATATACTTAAGCAAGCGATCGTTTGTACGCATCTCTTCTATAAGCTCGTCGGTTATTTTATCGGGATAGCAATAAAGAAGTCTTATCCAAGGAATTTTAGTCTCAGCGCATATTGCTCTGACGAGCCTTGCAAGACTGTATTCTCCGTAAATATCAAGCCCGTATCTCGAGGTATCCTGAGCTATAAGGTTAAGCTCCTTAACGCCCATTTCTTCAAGATCCTTAGCTTCCTTTACTATATCCTCAATAGTTCTTGAACGGAATTTACCTCTGATAAGAGGAATTGCGCAATAGGTACATTTATTGTCGCAGCCTTCTGCGATTTTGAGGTATGCCGTATGGTCCTCGGTGGTGAGTATCCTGTCTCCGCCGAGCTTAGACTTTTCCTTATCGTCAAACGCAACGAATTTTTCTCCTCGCATTACCGCCTCGCATGCCTCGGATATTCTCGAAAGGCTACCGACGCCGACAAGCGCATCCACCTCGGGAAGCTCACTCATTACCTCTTCTCGATATCTTTCAACAAGACATCCCGTTGCTATGATATACTTACACTTGCCCGTTTTCTTAAGCTCGGAGAGATCGAGAATGTTTTCAATGGATTCCTGCTTTGCGCTTTCAATAAAGCCGCAGGTATTGATTACTATTATTTCCGCCTCCGCCTCATCCGGCGTAAG
The DNA here is from genome assembly GCA_015063445.1 of Oscillospiraceae bacterium. The sequence continues at coordinate 17,262 of SVUD01000020.1, read as the reverse complement.
CTCAAAGCCCGCATCGTAAAGCTTGCGGAGCATCACCTCGGTATCAACTAAATTCTTGGAGCAACCGAGGGATACGAAACCTACCTTTGTCATATCTTTTCCTTTATATTGTTATTAAAGTCGAATTTACTTAAGAATGCTCTGAATTCTTTTGCGGAACGTAGAGAAATAAAATCTTATCATTACCGTCATAAATATATCGTAAACGTAAAGCGCTATAATGAGGGCTGCGGTTACAACCGTTCTGAATATATCTATATGGTCCTCGAAGAACGCTATTCCGTCGGGGTCTCCGAAGAACGGTATGCCGAGCAAAAGCTCCGAGGTAAGAATTATGAGAAGCGCCGACGCAACGAATACAACGAGCTTTACGGGTATCCAAAACGGTCTTTTAAGCTTCTCGATATACGCCTTCAGTATGGGATATATACCGAAAATGAGGAAATACGTTACCCAAACCAAGCTATGCGTGAAGAACACAAAGCCGAGAAGCGACGTCCCAAGCCATACGCCAAACGCGTATTTATCACCTATCTCTATAAATACAAACGCCATAAGACAGGAACAAAGAGCAGCCGTAGTAAGATCAAGAACCTCTATAAACGCTCCGAGCGCCATAAACAAAATACCGAGAGCGATACACGCTGCGCTCAGCGTCATTTTTTTAGTCTGCTTCATAGCTTAGCAACAAGCGATAAGGTCGCCGCCCATACATTCGCAAAGGCAGTCAAGACATATAAGGTTAGCGCAGCAATCACATGCCTCGTCACTCGACGTACGGCGGCGATAGCCTCCTCCGCCTTGAGCGGAGCCGTAATAGGTACTGCCATAGCCTCTCGCATTGGTATTGAACATTTCCTTCGCTCTCTGATATTCAACGTTTGAGGGCTCCATATTGCACGCTATTTCAAGCTCGCGCATAGCATCCGAAACGTTATTTCTGCTCATAAGCACAAGGCTCATAAGATAATGCCACTCACCGACACGGGAACCAAAATCAACGTCAAGAAGCTTTCTTTCGGCATCCGCAAAGCGATGACGGTTTATGTCGTTGCGTATTTCCGCATAGAGAGGATCCGCCGAGCCTGATGCGGCGCCCGAATAATTCTCGGAATATGTGCTTCTTCCGTCATAGCCCTTTCCGCTTCTCATCTCCTGGATCTGATCGTACGCTCTGTTTATCTCCTGCATTTTCTCATTAGCAAGATCCTTTAAGGGATTATCCTTGTCGTAATTATCGGGATGATATTTCTTTACGAGAGCGCGATAAGCGTTTTTTACTTCCTCGTCGCTCGCTCCTCTGGGAACTCCAAGCACCTCAAAGGGATCTTTACCGTAATTGTTACTCATTCAATTCTGCCTTTCCCCCGTCTTCTTCCCCGCCGTCCTTTCTGTCAAGAAATTCAATGCGTTTCGGAAGTCCGAGATATATGATGTTGTTTATTATATTTTCAATTATCGCTCTTCTGCCAAAGGGCAAAAGATTTACAGCGCCCTCAAGCTTTTTACATTCGAGAAGAAGCGCGCACTTTATAGTTTGTCTGTTTTCATAGGTAAGCTCAGCGCCGCCGTATATTTCAACGTAAGGATTGTATCTTCCCCGCTTTTTATCCTTTTCATAGTCCTCAGCGGCATCTGCGGCGTATATGAATTTTCCGAGGTGGAAGCCAAGCGTATAGGTTATAAGCCTGTTTTCCTCATCAAGTCCCTCCGAAAACACAGTTCCGAGAAGCTCGCCGAAAAGCTTTGCGGGTTCGTCTACGCTCGCTATTTTCTCTTTTTCGAGCTTGTTTATCTCGGAAAGCTTTTCATGGCACACCTTCGCTATATTAACCATGTTGGCACGGTTTTTAGCCGATGCGAATATGGGTCTTAAAAGACTCGTAGCCATTTTCTTCATAAGCTTTTCATCGCTTATATCGTCTATTATTTTATAATACGTAAGAATGCCGAACGCCTTTGCGGTATAGTCCGTCGCATCGTTGCGCTTCAGCATGTTCTTTTTCTTTAAGGGATGCGCTATGCACCGTTGCTTCTTCGCGCCGATTGCGGAATCGGGCACGTATAGCATTCTTACAAGAGCTAAAAACACACTGTCATAGCTATGCAAAACGTTGGAGAGCGCTCCCGTGCATTTCTTCATCGAACGGCAGACTCCGCAATATACGGATTTATAAAACTCGTATTCCTTGACCAAAAGCTCGGGATGATATGGTTTTACGTATCCGAACATAGCGTTTCTCCTCTCATTTAAGCATACTGCATATATTATATCACACTTTTTCGTATTTGTGTTAACTTTTATAAAACTTTTTATTATTTTTTATTAAAGAACTAAAATGCTCTGTTTTACGCTCATCACCGACCTCTTTTAACATTTTTATTCCGCGTATTGACATTCACGCGTTATCGTGGTATATTGAGGTAGATAGAAAAGCTACGAAAGGACAATGCGCTATGTTCAAAAGCTCAAAATGGATAACCTCTCCCGTTGATATGGGACAACAGGTTACTACATTCAGAAAAAAAATCAATGAAAAGAAAAAAATAAAAAAAGCTACCCTTTACGCTACGGCTATGGGTAACTATGCGGCTTATATAGACGGACAAAGAGTTTACGATGCCGTTCTTACCCCCGGATTTACGGGATATGATAACAGAGTACTTTATCAAAAATACGATATAACGGATTTAATAAAAAATGACAGTACCATCGAGGTAGGAGTAGGTCAAGGGTGGGCTGTTGGATATATCGGTTACGCCAACACAAACCACCGTTTTGCAAACTTTACTTCACTTATTGCGGAAATTGAGCTTGTTTTTGAAGACGGAAAGAAAAAACGTATAGGAACGAATAAGACGTGGGACGTTTACTCATCCGTTGTCAGAATGAGTGAGATATATCACGGTGAAACGGTTGATCTGACACATATTCCCGAATTTATAGGCAAGGCTTCTCTTTCGAATGTGAACACAAGACTTCAAGCGCAAAACGGCGAATGGATAAAGGAACACGAGCGCATTGAGGCAAAGGAGATAATACGCACTCCTAAGGGTGAGCTTGTTATCGACTTTGGTCAGAATATGACGGGATACGTAGAGGTACGTGTTAAGGGAAAGCGCGGAGACAGGATAGTTATGCACCATGCGGAGGTGCTTGACTCGGAAGGCAATTTTTACACCGCAAATCTCAGAAAAGCAAGAAATGAAAACACGTATATTCTTTCGGGAGGCGACGACGTATTCAAGCCTACCTATTCCTTCCAGGGCTTCAGATACATAAGACTCGCGGAATACCCCTTTGACGAGGTTGACAAGAATTCATTTACAGCCATAGCCGTTTACTCGGATATGAAGAGAACGGGCAGCTTCCACTCCGGGAACGAAAAAATCAATCAGCTTTACCACAACATTATATGGGGACAGCGCAGCAATTTCCTCGATATTCCTACAGACTGCCCTCAGCGTGACGAAAGACTCGGCTGGACCGGTGACGCGCAGGTATTCGCAAAAACAGCCTCAATCAACTACGATACGGAGAAATTCTTTGCAAAATGGCTTGAGGACGTAGCGCTTGAGCAAACTTCCGAGGGCGCGGTATACGGTGTTGTTCCGCACTGCTTCAAGAGTGGAAACACCAGAATTTCCGCAGCATGGGGCGATGCCGCCTGCGTTATTCCTTGGGAAATTTACCTCTCCTACGGAAATAAAAAGCTTCTTAAAAAGAATTTTCCTATGATGAAAAAGTGGGTTGAATATTTACACGGGGTTGGTCCTGAGGAATATCTTTGGCTCACAGGATACCATTACGGAGACTGGCTTGCCATGGATGCGGGTGAGGATTCATACGTTGGCGCAACCTCCTGTGATCTTATCGCCTCGGCTTACTTTGCTTATTCGTTAAGTCTCGTTATCAAGGCCGGCAAGGCTTTGGGCGAGGATATCTCTTGCTTTGAGGAGCTTTACAAAAACGTGCGCAAAAGATTCCGTGAGTATTTCATGGAAAACGGTATGCCGAAGGAAATTTCACCGAAAACCGAAATCAAGCCCAACGGAAAATCCACCGACGTGGATCAAGTGCACAAGGGAATGACGCAAACCGCTATTACCCTTATACTCAAATTCGGACTCGCGGACGACTCCGAAAAGCCCGCTCTTACCGAAAAACTCGTTAATCTTATAAAGGAAAACGGCGGAAAAATGACTACGGGCTTCGTTGGAACGCCTTACATACTTCACGCTCTCTCCGAAAACGGAAGGGCGGACGTTGCTTATTCCCTTCTCTTTGCCGAGCATACCCCCTCGTGGCTTTACTCGGTTTGCCACGGCGCTACCACTATGTGGGAGCATTGGAACAGTCTCAAGGAGGACGGAAGCTTCTGGAGCACGGCAATGAATTCCTTTAACCATTACGCGTACGGAGCAGTTTACGACTGGATTTTCGGCGTTGCGGTCGGTATAAAGCCTTGCGAAGATGAGGTTGCTTACAAAAACGTTACGATAGAGCCTCACCCCGACAAGCGCCTCGGCTTTGCCGATGCCTCTATTGAATCGAGAAACGGAAAAATCAGAGTTCATTGGTATTACAAGGGCGACGACGTATTCTACGAGGTGGATATTCCCGCCGGAGTTACAGCAAAGCTCACTCTCCCCTCGGGCGAGACAAAGACTCTCACCGGCGGCAGCTATCAATTTGCATAAATTTTGACGGCTACCGTCAGTTCAACACATAACAGGAGAAAACGAGATAGATATTGCAAAATCAGAGCAACATCTATCTCGTTTTCTTTTTCATATTACGACATTTTTTCAGTGTTTTACTTGCGAGAAGAAACTAATAATACTACACTACGCTTATACGTTTCTTTTCGGATTATCCGTTTCCCCCGGCAGATAATCAATACTCGTCTCGTAAAATCTTGCGAGTTTTATCAAAATTGCAGTCGGTATATCGTTTTATCCCGTCTCGTACTTTGAATATCCTGTTTGAGACACCCCGAGCATCTTTGCAATATACAGAGCTGTTTTGCGGTGGATAGAAATACCGATTTTTCGTCGTTTCAATAAGGCAAAATGCGGTAATAACGACAATTGAAAGTCATTATGACGTCAATTACAGAAGAAATCGGTTGACTCGGCGGCGCCGGGCTTTCTGCCGACGTCGGTATTATCGCATTTTCTGTTTCTGAGGGCGGGAATGGGATTCTCCGCAACCTCGAAGCGATAATCGGTTCTGTGGCGGCGCAGATAATTATCTATTACAACGTGCGAGGGTACGATATCGGTCGTGGGATTAGTTATATTCTGGAAACGGAAGAAGTCGGCTTCGCGAGGAAGATCCTCAACCTTTATATATTCGTTATCCTTTCCCGTCGTATACTGAACGGTATCTGAAAGAATTTTACGAACGTAGTCGATATTCTCGTGAAGAGATATCGGAGCGGGAAATTCGCCGCATTTAATAACCTCTTGCCATTCCTTACCCTCATATTTTTGTAAAAGCTCCTTAGCTTTATGAAGGTGACCTATCTCGGTATAGAGATAATCCTCCCAGAGCTGCTTTATATACATATCGCTCTCGGTCATATAGCACGACCAATAGAGATAACATTCGCAGTATTCGTGCCATAGGAGCATTTCAAGCCACGTTGCGTTGGGGTCCATAAGGGATTCGTAGTGCGTTACGTGTTCCTCCTCGACGAGCGCTATCTCTTGATAAAGCCGTCTGCCAAGCTCGGAGCAAGCAAAATTCGTTACGTTCATATAATAGTTCATCGTCTGCTGCTCAGCCGCTGTTATTATCATAGTGTCAAGCACGGTCTGAACGTTTGCCGTCTTTGAGTTGATGCTCTTTCGCACGTTATCCTTTGGATAGCGATGATGAGATATAGTAGGTCTGCCCGGCATGATCTCGGTATATCTGCCAACAAGGTATTCAGCCGCAATATTCTGCTCCATTTCAAGAAGATCCGCGTATCTGTATAAATGGTCGAAATCCTCAAGGAGCGCAAAGTCAAGAGCCTTTTTAACAGAACAGTCGCACTCGCGCTTTGCAAGCTCTGCGGTAAGATCAACCGCTAACTGCTCGTATCCTATCGTATGCTCGAGAATGCTCTCGTTTATTGGCTTAAGAAGAGAAATTTTTAACTGCTGCTGCTTTTCTATCTCTCTCGTTAAGGCAAGCTCTCGGCGAAGGTCGTTATCGTCCGTATGCCTTGCAAACTGATGAGAAAACCAATTCGCTTCGAACTCCGTGCCGTTCATAAGTATGATTCTTGTTTTCGTATAAGGGTCTACTTCTCTTTTGTTATACGCGCGTGGGTATAGCTCACACCAATTTTTAAGTGATTTTTCAAGATTTGCGCCCGATTCGTTAAACGGATTCATAGTATTCTCCTTTTTCGTTTTATTTCGCTATAACATATTATGCCAAATTTCAAAAAAGGTATACAAGAAGTCGTTTTGAAAGATTTTGTCGAATTTTGTAAATTATTAATTACATTTTTGAGCGTTTTTCTTGTTTTTAACCATATCAAGTATAAGAAGAAGTATTCTATATACTCCGGCAAAGATACAAACAGAAAAAACAATTTCAAGTAGCAGCCAAAGAGGCGAGGTCTGCTTTCCCGCTCGTATAAATAACTCCCTTACGAGATACGACGACACAAGCGCCGCAAGAAGCGGCAAAAGGAGAGTTTCTATAAGAGATATCTTGAATTTTATTCTTTTGAACAGGCGAAGCGCCGAGAGAATAAAATTATACGCTTCCATTGCAATAATGCACACGGCATAGCCCATAATACCCATTTTGGGTATTAAAATCCATACGAGAGCAACCGAGAGAAGCGAATCCGTTATATTAACCCACATTGAATAAACATGCTCTCCTATACCCTTTAAAACCGAGTCTGTTACGTGGTCAAGATACATTATCGGAATGACGGGAGCTAACACGGATATGTACTTGCCTGCGGAAGAGGAATTATATATAACGTATCCAAGCTCCTCGGAAAACATATAAAGAACAGCGCTCGACAGAGTTGCGTACACAAGAGTTATTCCGAACGCCCTTGAAGCGATTCGGCGCATAGAGGCGTCGTTTCCCGCGGCGGAGCGCTCGGCAAACTCGGGAACGAGAAGTCCCGCAAATGAAGAGAGCGTTACCATAGGATACAAAATCATCGGCAGAGCCATACCGTGTAGAGTTCCGTACGCCGAAAGCGACTCGGAGAGACTATCTCCTCTTGCTCTCAGACGCTTTGGTATAAGAATATGCTCGAGGGTTAAGAGAGCCTGCCTTATGTATGCGGATATGCCGAGAGGCACTGCCATAGCGGCTACAGAACGCACGTCGGCTCCGTTTTTCTTATCACCGTACGACCTTCTTCTATCTATCAAAAATTCTATGAATATTACCGCAAATGCGAGGATTTCGGTTACCGTAGTACCGAGCGATAGCGATAGCGCCGCGCGCTCGACCGTCATCGGCATTGCGCGTATTACGAGCCATACCGTTGCGCATATTTTAAACACCTGACCTAAAATCTGCGTTATGGCATTACACGATACCCGTCTTACGCCTACGAAATACCCCGAAAATACCGAAACGAGCGACAGTGGTATGAGCGAGGGCGCAAGTATTTTGAGCGCTCTCTCGGCACGGAGATCATCAAGTATTTTTACGGCTATCAACGATGAGCCGAAGAATAGCACCAGCGTCGCAAGCAAGCTGAATGCCAGGGCGTAAAGAATCGCGCCGAGAAGTATTGCCCGAGTGTCCTCTTCTCTTCCCTCGCCCTTTGCGGCGGCCACGAGCCTCGTTACCGTAAGGCTTATTCCCGAGGTGGCGAAGGTTACGGCAAATCCGTAAACCGTCATTACTATCGTATAAAGCCCCATTCCCTCAGCGCCGATTTTCTGCGTTACAAATGCGTTAAAGAAAAGCGCGACGGTACGCATCGCTATACCTACCGCTGTCAGTAATATTCCATTATAAAAAAATCTCTTTTTGTTGTTCATAAAAAAATCCTCTCCCTCTATTCTATGTGGGGAAAGGATTTTTAATGATTCATGAGCGTTGCTTTGCTTTTTTGTCCGCGTTAAACCTTATATTTATTTCGATATTCTCCGGGAGTAAGCTTGAGAGTTTCGTAAAACGCCCGATAAAAGCTGCGTTCTCCACCAAATCCACACTCAAGCGCTATATCTATTATTTTCATATCCGACTTTGACAAAAGTCCTTTTGCATATTCTACTCTAGTAGAGTTAATCAGTTTTCTTAAATTCATATTCGGTATTGAATTTATACACTGAGATAAATAAACCGGATGATATCCTAACGCCTTTGCCAAAGACGCACGGTTTATATTCTCCTTAAAATGCTCTTTTACGTACAATAGAACAGAAACGAGAGCATTGTCCACAGATGAATTGGAAATAACTATCGCCTTTTGTATGTACTCTTCAAATATTGCATGGATAAGCGCCTTGAAATAACGGATTTTCGCCTTGTCTGTCAATTCGTAATCGTCACAATCTATCATACGGGATTTTGCATATATCTCGAGTTCTTCGCTTGGCTTAAAATACGACTGCGCACGATGATGAAGCAACTCGTTTTCATTTATTATATCGCTTACAAAATCGGTGGAAAAAAGCGCCATCCATATCTTGCACCTATGCTTAGCATAATAGCTATGCTGCCTAAAAGGCGTTATGACAATAAAATTACCCGCTCCAACCATTTCGGTATTTCCGTCAACAGTAATTCTAAGATTTCCGTCTTCTACGTAAACTATTTCAATAAATTCATGAATATCTCTTGCAAATTTATAAGCTTCGTCTATAAATCTGCTTTTCAGCTTATATCCGTCACCAAAGTTTTTGATTATTATCTTCATAGCTATACCTTTCTTTTTGTCAGTTTATTATAACATTTTTGACGCAATCTGTCAATATCGTTATGTTATAATAAAGGTATCAATAGGATGCTTTTGTCTATATTCATATTATTTTCCTATTGGCGAAAGGAGTTATTTTATGAAAACAAAACTCTGCAAGGCACTCTTTATATCATTTTTTGCCTGTATTTTATTGTTCTCAACGGTTTTTATTTTGTCATTCGCATCTAGTGATGCGACCGATGCTATGGTAGATATTAACGCAGCATTTTCCGATTTCAAGATATCGGAAACTACAGTCATCGAAAACGACGGTTATATAGGAATTGAAGCCGAACTGACAACTTATTACGATTTTGCCACCCACGGCAAGACAAAAGCAGGTTATAACGGCACTCCTTACGTGATGTACGTTGTAAATACGAACACCGAAAGAATAGGCGCATTATCTGACGTTGAGATAATAGACTCAATGCTCAAAAAGGGATACATAGTATCTGTTCTCGACTATAAGAACAACAAAAAAGCAGTATCTCCTGCGCTTGATTGGTCCGCTCAGATGATACGAGAGGACGTTTATATCGGTAAGTATCTCACCAATACTTCTGTTTTTGAAACGGGAGAATACAGCACTAATTTTATCGTACCTGCGGGATATGACGTGCTTGAAAACGCTGTTTTCTGGGAAATAGATAAGCACGCTGCCGAGGGCACTCTCGAAAAAATAGTTGAAAACTGGAACACAGACTTCCGTAGCTGCAAAAAGAACACCTTGATATATTGGCGTTACAACGACGGAACAAGAAAGCCAACCCAAAACGGCTTTGACGGTACTTCTGTAGTCTGGCTGGATGAAAACGGAAACGAGGATCCTAATGGCTCGTACGTTAAGGTTATGCATACACTTGCAAAAGACGTAACCGATTGCACCGGCCCCGACGGTACTCCGATAGACCTTAACCTCTATATGCACGTCGTATACCCTACGACATGCAAGGAAAATCCTATCAAGCCTGTTCCAATTATGGCATTGGCAAGTTCCGGTGGATATCTCAGTACCTCCGGCACAAGTACCGGACTACGTCCTCATCATACGGGATCGCTATTCAGAGGATATGCCGGTGTTGTTTACGACTATCTCTATCAGCCGATGGAGCAGAGCGATTTCTTTGGATATTACGACGGTCGCTTGACTGCCGGTGGAATAACAAACGACCAAATGAGCTACAGTCTGTTCGTTTATAACGACAAGCGAGTTAATACCGCTGCCATGCGTTACGTAAGATATCTCACGCTTTCAAATCCCGAAAAATACGCCTTTGATGTAGAAAGCATTGGAGTTTATGGAAATTCAAAGGGCGGTTGGATATCCTTCCTCGGCGAAGCTGAATTGCGCGAATACACGGTTTCGGATACTTCGGAATATACAACTGATGAGTTAGAAGCTCTTATTGACGAAAGAATAAATGCTTACTCATCAAAGCGTCAATACGAAGGACACAACGACGAAAGCAGATATCAGGTCGGCAATACCTCGGGTTATACGATGCACGGAATTCAGATTGACGGTGGAGAAAAGCAACCTTGGCTCACTTATACCGACAAATACGGATGCGTAAGAGAAATTCTCTCATACGCCAGCTGGACTTACGCTTCCAACGGCTCAGCAAACGAAGGAATAACCGAAGGGCATTCCCCTGTGTTCTCCGCTCTTCATCTACTTCAGGAAGGATATAATACAACCAATCAGACAACCGGTGAAATTTCGGGAAGTCTTGATATACCGTCGTTCTATTTTATCGTACCTCTCGGTCACACCTTAGCTTACGGCAAAGATTGGTATCACGGCGTTGACGTTTATGATGCTATGTTTGATTTTGCAGATTATTATCTGAAAAAAGCTGCCGTAAAGGTAGTTTACACCGATCCTGCAGATATGACGGGTAAAATAGATATCAACGAAAAAATTACGGTTAAATTCAGCGGAGCAGTACCACGCGAACAAATTGAAAAGATTACTCTTACCGATAAGACAGGTCTTTCTATAAACGGTATTTGGAGCGCAATCAGAGGTATGACCGAATGGACGTTCACACCTGATACACTCTTACCTGATACGGACTATACGCTTCGTATTCCGTCAGATTTATGCGGTGATAATAACGTTGAAATGGGAAACGATTACTCTGCCGTTTTCCATACGACAGATAAAGTCAGTTCCCCTGTGAGAACGCTCAAGGCTGAGATTGGAACGTACTTCATAATTGACAGTATATCGCTCGCATCCGTATCTGACGCCACTCTCAGATTTAAAATATCAAACGATGCCTCAAACGTAGTTGGATTATATAGAGTTTCCGATTTCAACGAGCTTTATCCCAACGAATCATACGAGCTTGATTTTGTTGACAGCGTGAGTCTTAGCGGTGCAGGTTATTACGAGGTTGACGTTTCGCAGGTCTTGCTTGATTCCATTCACCGTGATAAAACCGTTTTTCTGCTAAAATCCGAAAAAAGCTCGGGTGTTTTCCCCATATTCGACGCCAATATCAAAAACACGCTTTCCGGCATCAGCCAGAAAAAATACGTACAGGCTTCCATTACTTCTGCGCCTGACGAACACCTGCCGCTGCGTTTTACGTAAAGGTAGATAAGCGTTATTCTTACGATAACTACTACTATTCAAGCCCCACCACCGCTTTCAGCATCAGCAACATATTCGGTGAAGAAGATATCTCCCTCTCAGATTTTGGAAGAAAATACACAGTCAATTTGAGAATTTTTGACACAAAGTCACGCACGGTACAGATTTATCTCAATGGAGCATTTACAGATACAAACGATGTGCACGACTTCAACAGAGTCTACTACAACTTCAAGACAACGGAAAACGCCTGGACAGACATAACGTTTGATTATACGGTGTATGAACCCATCTACGGCGCTGAGGCATTAACGCCCAAATCAATTACGTTTGTGATGGAGAGCGACGGTTGTATGGAAACTCCTATATATATCGATGAAATTTCGGTATTTGAAACAGTTAGTGACGTCGTGACCGACGGAACAAATACCTCAATCGTGCTTTCATACGATGGAATGCCCTTAAAACAAAGCGAATCGGATTTTCCTTTCTCTATTGAAAATGAATTTTACAGCACTCTTTACGATGCTCTCAAAAATGCTAAAAGTGGCGAAACCATAGTTGCTCACCGCAATTATACTATGAAAGAAACCGATAATTTCAGCGAATATGAATCGTTAAATAGCGTTTGTATTGATCTTTGCGGATATAAACTTTACGCTACGGATAAATCGGGAGCAATCATCAACGCCAAGGCCTCTTCCTCTTCCGTTGCCTCTTCGATTACCCTTAAAAACGGATCAGTTTATCTCTGCTCTGCGCCATTAATTGATTACAAGGGCTCAACAACAGGCGGAAACGGAAAAATATTCAACATCACGCTTGAAAACCTTTACGTAACCAACGTATTAAATTCAGCTCTTTCAAACTTTATTTCGAGCGCAGACACAACTAACGCTTCTGAAATATCGGTTAACGTAAATCTCGATAACTGTAATCTCAAAATTAATCTCAAAAATAATAGCATTAATCCTATAACTGTTCTTAATAACGGTGAGGCGGGTGTTAAAATCGCTTACAACATCAAAGGCAGCGAAATTGAGCTCAATACTCTTGTTAACGTAAAGCTTTGGCAGAAAAAGTCTATGGTTAATCTTTACAAAAACGAAGATGGCAAATACCTAATTCTCAAGCTTCCCGTTTCTGCAGGAGAAACCGGCATCACAGCTTCAAGAGAGGGAGATATAGTCAGCTTTGTCAACAGAGATACAAGCAACTATATCGCCAGCTTTGAAACCGAAATCAATCCTAATGCCACAAAATACGGTATAATCCCCGATGAATATCTTGATGCGGAGCTTTATCCGTTTATTCTGTTCGATAAGAATGAAAACTTTATAGGCGCTTATAAAATTTTCATGAGCAACGATAATCCAAACGTCTTAGACGCAGCAAAATTCCATCTCAATAACGGATGGGACGGCTCGTCATACGGCGACGATCCTTATGAAGCGTTTATACTTATGCGTAGGGACTACGTTCTTCAATCCGAAGAAAAATACAATAATCTCGCTCAAGCTCAAGGAACTATAAATATAGACCTCGGCGGATTTGCACTTTCATGCGGCAAAAGAACCATCCCGATGCTTCCCGGAGGAAACAAAGGCTGGAACGGAGCAAGAGAAGAGCCTATATTCCCAAGCACGTTTATTGTCTCGAACGGAACGGTTGAGGTTAACAACCGAGGAGCTGTTACAATGAGAAGTAACGATAATCTCGGCGGAGGTAAAATTGCCGACAAAACAATGACGTTTATTTACAACAACGTTACTTTCGCTTTTGATCCTTCTAACAACGTATCAGAAGATTGCGATCTGCTTACCTATTTTTCAGAGGAAGCCGAGGGTACGTTTACCGCATCGCCTTACTACACAGTTTTCAATGACTGCGTATTTGACCTCTCAACAACAGTCCCATCGCACAACGTAACCTTATTCAATCTAAATACCGACGGATTCTACATAAAGCACTCTATCACCGTGAACGGCGGTAAGATAATAGCATCCAACCCCGCACGAGTAACCGTCGTTAACGAAGGAGCAAATAATTACGGCTCATCAATATTCTTCGGCGTTGGAAGTGACGGACACTATCTTACTTATTCCGTTCCTAAAGGAGCTGATATCAAAGATGTGATTTTCACTGCCGAAAACGGAAATATGTATTTTGAGAAAACTGACACCTTCAATGACGCTGATGTTTACACTCTTGTAAAGTCTACGTCAGGTCCGATTCAGACAATCTACGGTACTATTCCAACCGCTTATACATCTGCAACAGAATATCCATTCGTTCTATTCTGTAACGGAAGTTTTGATAATGGATATACAACATGGGTGGAAGCAATTACCGCAGCTAATTCAAAAATGAACGCTGCATCTAAAAAAGACGTAAGCGTTGTTATACTGATGCGCCGTTCGTACGATTGCTCAAGCACGGATAACTTTGCCAACCTTGCTCAATCCGCAGGAAAGATAACAATAGATTTTGGCGGATTCACTATGAAGGCCGGCAGTAAGGTACTCTTCAACGCTACGGCTAAGGCAAATGATTATACTACTACAATTGAAATCAATAACGGAAGCTTACTTGCTACGTCTAACGCTTTAGTCTATATCGCTACCGGTTCAACCGCTCCTGCAACAAAAACGTTTGATATTACGTTTAACAACGTGATTTTCGGTTTTGACGGTACTGTTGGATCCAATACTGCGATAGTAAGAACTCCCACCTCCAGCTCGGGCAATTATGTTTGCAATTACAACGTATATTTCAATAACTGTATTTTCGATTTTATGAATTATACGCAGAACACCCGGATAACAATTTTTAACCTTAACAACACCTCGGCAACCGACAACGAAAAGGTTAACGTATTCATTAATTCCGGAAGCTTTATTTTGCCGTCGTTTGAGCATATAACTATTTCAAGTTTTTCTTCAAACGACAGTATCACCTTCATCAAAGAGGACGGAAACTATACCTCTCTTGTATTACCGAAGGGCGTTTCAGCTCCGACAGATGAATATGTTATCGATAAAGGAAGAGCCGTGTTCGTTAAAGTACGTGAAACACAAAGCCACATAATCTACAGACTTAGAAATTCGGCTACACTCGACGTGAAATACACACCTAAGGTAAGTATCACTCTCGATAACGCTATTATCCTTAATGTGTACGCTCCTGTAAACAAAAATTTACAAACTATAGTGTTCAACGACAAAGAATACGCTGCTTCAAGCTTGAAGAATTTAAAGATTTGCGAAGTTGACGGAGCTGAATATTACGTCTTTAATGTTATTCTTAATTCGACAGATGCGGCTAAGACGTTTACGCTTCAGGCTACTTTATTATCTGACACGGGTATAACCTCAGCGACGTTCAGCTGTTCTGTTCCGAAATATGCGGCTACAGTTCTTGAAAGCGACAGATCAAGCGACGTTGAGAAAACGTTAGCTTCAGACGTTCTTGCATACATTAGGGCGGCTTACCTGTATTTCAACACGTTCAACACGGAAGAAGAAATCACAAGAGTCGTTGCTCTTATAGATTCTATAATAGGAGATTATGAGGGCACGCCGACGTCTACCGGTGTTACTTCAACCGACAAAGACGAACTTGTTACGCACGTAACGCTCAACCTTGATGCTAAGCCCACTCTCCGATTCTACGTAACCGATATAAGCGTTACTTTCAGATCGGGCGACAAAGTCCTCAGAGCCGTGCGTAGCACGAGCGGTATGTACATTGAGCTCGACGTATATGCTTATGCGCTTTGCGAAACAATTACTTACGGTGACGGAGGAAGCTACCATATATCAAGCTTCCTTAACGGCGCTTTGGGCACAACGCACGAAGAACTCGTTAAAACCTTTATAAAATATACCGAAAGCGCTGCGGCTTACAGAAGCTATGCTCTTTCGCAAAACATTAAATAATATCTTAGTATAAAGTTATTTATACAAAAAACAAGAGCGCTTCACAAAACGAAGCGCTCTTGTTGATATTTGATTTTATTATCAAAACAGTTTATTAATTAAATTGAAGATTAGCCGTTAACCATCTTTGCGATTTCTGCTGCGAAATCTTCTTCTCTCTTCTGGATGCCTTCGCCCTTGTCGAAACGAGTGTATCCGGTAACGGTGATGTTTCCGCCGAGCTCCTTAGCAACAGATGCAACGTACTTGGATACGCTCATAGAGTCATCCTTAACGTATGCCTGCTCCATAAGGCAGTTGGTCTCGTAGTACTTGCCAACTCTTCCCTCAACGATCTTTGCAAGAACTGCTTCGGGCTTGTTAGCCATCTTGGGATCCTGCTTCATCTGGTTAACGAGGATCTCCTTCTCTGCTTCGATTACGGAAGCGGGAACGCTCTCCTTGTTGAGATAAAGAACGGGCATAGCTGCTACCTGAAGAGCTACGTTCTTGCCGCACTCTGCGATTGCAGCTGCGTCAAGGTCGGTTGCAAAGTTGATGATAACACCGGTCTCGCCCTTATTGTGAATGTAGGTTGCTACAACGCCCTCTACGATTACGAATCTACGGATAGAAAGCTTCTCTCCGATAGTACCGGTCTTGGAAGCAAGCGCATCGGATACGGTGCCCTCGTCCTCACCCTCGATATTGCAGCTCATAAGAGCGTCAACGTCAGCGGGCTTGTTTACGATTATGGTCTTAAGAAGATCCTTAACAAACTGCTGGAAGATTGCATTCTTCGCAACGAAGTCTGTCTCGGAGTTAACCTCGATCATTGCGGTGGTGTTGCCAATAGTAAGAATATCAACGATACCCTCTGCAGCAATTCTGTCAGCCTTCTTAGCTACTGCTGCCATTCCCTTCTCACGAAGGATCTTTATAGCTGCCTCAAAGTCACCGTTTGCATCGGTAAGAGCCTTTTTGCAGTCCATCATACCGCAGCCGGTCTGCTTTCTGAGCTCGGCTACGTCCTTAGCTGTAAATGCCATTTTGTATTCTCCTTTTATTTTATGGATACGGCAAATGCCGTTTATGCGCTTTGGTTAGATTAAATTACTCAGCGTCAGCTGCAGCCTCTGCTGCTTCCTCTGCCATAGCCTCCTCGGGAAGAGTCTCCTGAACTCCACCGTGAGCCTCGATAACTGCATCTGCAAGAGCGCCGCCGATAAGCTTGATAGCGCGGATAGCGTCATCGTTACCGGGAATGATATAGTCTGCATCGTCGGGATCGCAGTTGGTATCAACGATAGCGATTACCGGAATACCAAGCTTCTTAGCCTCGAGAACTGCGTTTCTCTCCTTGCGAGTGTCTACAATGAATACTGCGGAAGGAAGGGTTTCCATTTCCTTGATACCGCCGTAAGAACGCTCAAGGTCTTCCATTTCCTTAAGCTTCTTCGCAACTTCCTTCTTAGGAAGAAGATCGAAGGTTCCGTCTGCCTGCATCTTCTCAAGATCCTTGAGACGCTTGATGGACTTACGGATAGTGTTGAAGTTAGTAAGCATACCGCCGGGCCAACGTGCGTTTACGTAGTAAAGGCCGCATCTCTGCGCTTCTTCCTTCATAGTGTCTGCAGCCTGCTTCTTCGTACCAACGAAGAGAACTGTGCCGCCTTCCTGAGCGAGCTCGGAAACATAGTTGTAAGCCTCCTCAAACTTCTTGAGAGACTTCTGGAGATCAACGATATGAATACCGTTTCTCTGAGTGAAGATGTACTCTGCCATCTTGGGATTCCACTTC
>SVUD01000019.1 GCA_015063445.1 Oscillospiraceae bacterium | reverse complement strand
GCACTCGTTGAGCGTGACGACACCGATAAGGTATGGGCAGCTCTTTCCGACCCCACAAAGCACGTAGTAGTACAGACCGCTCCTTCCATCAGAGCAACTCTCGGTGAGTGCTTCGATATGCCTATCGGAACAAACGTTGAGGGCAAGATGGTTGCAGCGCTCAGACGCCTTGGCTTTGAAAAGGTATTTGACACCAACACCGCAGCAGACTTCACCATAGTTGAAGAGGCAACCGAGCTTCTCGAAAGAGTTAAGAACGGCGGCAAGCTTCCTATGATCACCTCCTGCTCACCCGGATGGGTTAAGTTCTGCGAGCTTTACTACCCCGATTATCTCGCACACCTTTCTTCCTGCAAGTCTCCTCAGCAGATGGGCGGCGCGCTCATCAAGACCTACTGGGCTGACAAGATGGGTTACGACCCCAAGGATATATTCGTAGTTTCCATTATGCCTTGTACCGCTAAGAAGTTCGAGGTAGGAAGAGACGATATGTCCGCCGCAGGAAACGGAATTGCAGACGTTGACGTTGCTCTCACCACACGTGAGCTTGCTAAGATGATCTCTCGCGCAGGTATTAAGTTCACCGCTCTTCCCGATGAGGACTTTGATACCGCTCTCGGTGTTGACACCGGCGCAGCAGTTATCTTCGGTGCTACCGGCGGTGTTATGGAGGCAGCTCTCCGTACAGCTAATGACGTTCTTACCGGCAAGGACAACAAGGACATTGAGTTCCACGAGGTTCGCGGTACCGAAGGTCTTAAGGAAGCTACCTACAATATTGCGGGTATGGAAATCAAGGTTGCGGTTGCCTCGGGTGCTGCTAACGCTAAGCTCGTTATGGACAAGATCGCAAGCGGCGAAGCTGATTGGACCTTCGTTGAGATCATGGGATGCCCCGGCGGTTGTGTAAACGGCGGCGGTCAGCCCATTCAGCCTCAGTACGTTCGTGATACTGTTGATCTTAAGGCAGTTCGCGCTAAGGCTCTTTACGATCAGGATAAGGCTATGGAAATGCGTAACTCTTACCTTAACCCCATTATCAAGGAAGTTTACGATAACTACTTCAAGGGCAGTTACGGTTGCCACGCAGCTCACCATGCGCTCCACACCTCTTACGTTGCAAGAAAGAAATACAACGTATAATTCGATAATTGAAGCTTGAAAATTGATTTTTCAGCGTTTGAGCTTTCAATTCAATTTTCAACAACAATTACATAATAATATTTTAAGGGCAGTTCGTTTCCGAACTGCCCTGTTTTTTATTGCGTTTTTTTGATTTTTTAGATACTATTATTAAAATATCGCTTAATTACTTTTTAGGAGTTCCCTCGATAAAGTACGTTGCCTCGCTATCCGCTACGTGAGTAGCAAATGCAAGCGGGAACATTTCAAATGCCTGAGAAACGTTTCTCGGGTCTTCTCTTTCAGATGAATAACCCATATGATAACGGATAGCAAACGCTTCCTCTCTCGTAAGACGCATATAACCCGTGATTATATAAACGCTCTTTTCTCCGTGACCGTAAGGAAGCTGATCATCGTATTCAAAGGTATCAACTCTCTTCCAAGCTCCGCTCTCGTCCTTTACGTTACGAAATCCTTTCTTATATACCGCTATCTTGCAAAGGTCGTGCAAAAGAGCTACTATGGCAATGCTTTCATCCGAATATGCAAAGCCGTACTTCTCCTTTGCTCTATCCGACTCAAGATATCCCTTGAGACAATCGTAAACGTTAAGCGAGTGATCGCAGAGGCCTCCTTCATAGGAAGAATGAAATCTTGCGCTTGCGGGGGCTGTGAAAAAGTCTGATTTCAAAAGATAATCGAGAAGCTTATCAGCTCCGTCTCTTTTTATATATTTGTTGTAAATTTCAATAAATCTTTCCTTATTTGTCATTATTTAATTCCTCTGTTATTCAAATATTTAACGCTCTCGATAAGTCCCTTAACTGTTTTTACCTCTATAAGAGTTGTATCTCCTCTATGCTGAGTAAGCTTTCCGTCAATATTCACCTCGCCAACTCCAAGAGGAAGATGAGGACTGCCCGATTTACAATCGTGAAGGTGCATATGAAGAAGCTTTTCGGGATATTTTTCAAAAACGTGACTGTCCTTATAATTGAGCTTACATTCATGCCCCGTATCGAGAGTCAAGCAAAAAGCTTCGCTTTCTAAAAACAATTCAAGCGCTGTAAGCTGTGAAGATGAAAAAGGATTGCTGTCCACATTCTCTATAGATATTTTGATTCCCGAGTCTCCTATCTCTTCCTCGCACAGAGCGATGAACGCTCTTACCGAAGCTAAATACTCTTCATTGTATACATCGGTAAGAAGTATGACCTTTTCGGGAAGTGTGACGTAAATTCCCTTCTGCAGATGCAAATTAAGAATTTTAGCGTTTATTTTTTTAGCCGTACGAATAGTATCACGCATTACGCCAAAATAACAATCGGCAACACTTTTATTAAAATCAAAGGGATTTAAAGCCTCGTCTACGTGTATCGTATAAAAAAGTCCGTATTCTCTCGCAATTGAGTTTACTTCTTCTACGTTGAGTCTTGCGGGTGTATACTCTGGAAAGCTCATATTTATTTCGATAAAGTCGAGTCCTTGACTTTTTGCAAGCTCTGCGCACTTGCGAAGATTTTCGCACTCGACAAGATTCGGCATTCCGAATTTCATTAATACCACCTCCAAAAAATATCAATTTTTCTCCGCCAAGCTCTTCTCCGGCAGATAATGATATCTGTTTCTGTATGCTATAACGCAAATGACGGATATTATAAATGCGGCAATCTCTGCTATTACTATCGAATACCATATTCCGTCAGCGCCTATGAGCTCGGGTAAAGCCAATACGGCAATCGTCTGGAACACAAGCGTTCTTAAAAAGGATATAACCGCAGATATTAACCCGTTATTGAGCGACGTGAACAGGTTAGATGCAAATATATTCAAGCCGACCAGAATAAACGAAACCGAGAAAAGATAAAACGCATGCTTCGTAAGCTCAAACAGCTCCTTATCATATCCTACGAATATTTTTGCCAGAGGTGAAGCAAGCGATATTGCCGCTAACGTAAGCGTAACACCCGATATAGTCATAAATACCGTGCTTTTTTTGAAAATGTTTTGCAATTCCCGATTATTTCCCGCTCCGTAATTGTATCCTATTATCGGAGCCGCACCAATTACGTAGCCTATGAATATTGATACGAATATAAACTGAACGTACATAATAACGCCATACGCAGAAACGCCGTTCTCTCCGAGCATATCCATCAACTTAAAATTGTATAACATGCTGACTATCGAAGAAGATATATTATTCATAAGCTCGGATGAGCCGTTCGTACAAGCTCTCGCTATAGGACGAAGCTCAAGCTTCGTTTTTGTAAGCTTAAGGATACATTCGCTTTTTCCAAAAAAGTAAATGAGCGGTATCAACGCTCCAACGCATTGACTGATACCCGTAGCGAACGCTGCTCCGAGAACTCCCATATCAAAAACGGCTACAAAAAGCGCGTCAAGAACGATATTTGTAACGCCTGCCGCAACTGTTGCCCAAAGTCCGAGCTTTGGCTTTTCTGCAGTTACAAGAAAGCTCTGGAACAAATTTTGAAGCATAAACGACGTTGTGAATGCTATAACGGTTATTCCGTAAACTACGCAATCCCCTATCATCTCGTCGGTTGCTCCGAGAAAATATGCGATAGGTCGCATAAATGCGATTCCGAAAACGGTTAAAATTCCGCCTAAAATAAGGGTGAAATATACCATCATCGTAAAATATCTATTGGCACGCGCCTTGTCACCCTCTCCAAGCGTTTTTGCTACAAGCGCCGTACCTCCCGTTCCTATCATAAATCCCATACCGCCGAGTATCATTATAAACGGCATAACGAGGTTTATGGAGGCAAACGCGGTTTTACCGACAAAGCGTGAAACGAAAAGACCGTCTATTACGCCATAAATAGAAATGAATATCATCATAAAGATAGATGGCGCAACAAATCTGAGCAGTCTTTTATAAGTAAAATGATCTGATAACTGTATTTCCATATTTACTCCTATTATTGTAGATATTAGTATAACACTAATAAAATATTTTGTCAACCGAATTTATGAATATATAAGTTGCGAAAAAAGAAAAAAATCAACAAAATATTTCTAAAAACTATTGACAGTGCGGTTTAAATATGCTATACTATTTAACGTTCTGCGGGAGTGGCGGAACTGGCAGACGCGCACGTTTGAGGGGCGTGTGGTTTTACCGTACGGGTTCAATTCCCGTCTCCCGCACCAATATACAGGGGTATAGCTCAGTTGGTAGAGTACTGGTCTCCAAAACCATGGGTCGTGGGTTCAAGTCCTTCTGCCCCTGCCAAAAAATTCGACAAGTTTCGTCTTGTCGAATTTTTTTATCCATTGCGAAAGCAATGGCATATCATCACGCATTAGCGTGTATCTCATCCGCCTTGCCGAGTATATCTCGACAAGGCGAGTATATCATCAGCCGCAGGCTGCATCCTCTTTCGCAATGATGATATACAAGATTGCATCTTGATGATATGCAATGCTTCGCATTGATGATATACACGCCTTTCGGCGTGATTTGGTACGTGGGTTCAAGTCCATACACATTAAAGGGCGATAAAAAAGATATCGCCGCAAAAAGCCTTGATTTTTCAAGGCTTTTTTGCTTTTTTCGGGCGAAATATTTTAGTTCGATTTTGTAGATGAAAAATGGGTATTTTCCAATACTGAAAGGATTTGAACTCCCGTGAGAACAAAAAACGCCCACAACACACAGCACAGAGAATGAAAAGCTCTGTGATTTTAATCTATATCAATTAAAATGCCGACAGTGGATTATCCACTGTCGGCATTTTAGAACACTATTAATTACTTTTTGCCTTTGATAATTCAACTATGACAACCGCGGCATTATTTGTATACAGACACGTTAATTTATCATTATCAACATCCCAATATAATGTCATTTTAACATATCGCGGATCACCGTTAGCGCTTACTTTCATTCGATTTCCATCAAGTTCTTCATCAATGGACAATGTATATGCTGGCCAAGTATTGTTATACTTGTCATCTACATAAAGCAACATCGTATCGGTAATTCTAAAAAAGGTTTCTGTGTTAAGCCAATCGTCCTTCATTTCCTTTGCAAGTTCTTCAGTAATAGCTGATTGTACTGTATATGAATCGGTATTCCAAATACCCACCAGAGAGTGTTCAAGTTCTTTTGGTACTTCAGTTTCATTTTGCTTTTTTTCATTTTGGCAAGATGCAAAGGAAAAACAAATAACTACAATTATCACAATGCTAATTATCTTATTAAAATACTTTTTCATTATTCACTCCTTCAAGCATAAATTGTTCCGTTTGCATAAGAAACATATATTTTGTATCCCTTAGCGTTTTCGGGCACATCTACAGTACCGCTACTTGTTCTTTCAAAACTCTTCACTTTTTGCAAATTGATATGTATATATTCAGTTTTGATTGGTGTTCCACTTGTGCTTGAATATTTATAAAAAGCAACCGCAAGGGTAACTTTAATTGTTTGACTGGATTGAGATTCGGCAGCATAATCGTGATTGGGAGTTATTGAATATTTTATCTGTGCAGACTCATTAATTTGAGAAAATGAGGTTTCTACATTAAAATAGGTTTCAAAGTTTGCTTTCTTTAGTGTTATTAACTGCTTATCAGGTTCTTTTTTTATAAAACTTAACGGAATTGTAATTGCTATCACAAGGATCAAAACAATTGAAAAAATAATTATTAGTAGTTTACCTTTAGGCATATTTTTCATTGTCTGTTCTCCTTAATCATTGTCGGAAAAATACCACGACTTAACTTGTCCGTTGAAAACAGCCATAGGAATAGAACAGATAACATCATCCAACACAGAAACAAACTCCTTTAAGACTTTCCCGAAGAAATACGGCAACCCAGACTCTAATGATGGTATGCTATATGAAGCAAAAACAAATTCTCCTTGTTCAGATTCTTGATAAAAGAACTTTACATAGTCATATTTTTTGTTATAACCGTTGATAATTCTGCAAACATTGTATTTAGCTTCCTTACAGGTTGTAGTTACGATAGCATACAAGCGTACTTGTTTTCCGTTTCCAACAGGTTCTTCAACACAAATTCCCCACTCAAATAATTCTCCTTTACATTCTAATGTTAAAACGGAATCTCCGTTCGGCAGGGATTCGATACTGTTTTTTATATCTTTTTTATCAAGAAAGTTTTTTATGATTTCCAAACTTTGCATTAAAACAATCTCCTCATAATCTAATTATGTCTTTGGGAATCTTTCCAAATTGATCATCAATCGTTCTAATAAATTCATCAGCAATATTAAACACAAATTTCCCTATCGAAGCTTTAGCGGTTAAAGGGACATCGTTTGCTGCTATTACAAATGGTCCGATTGCGGTATTTTCAAAAGAGAATTTAATAAAGAAAAATTTGCGATTCCATTCGTTCAAAACTTCATAAATATCATTTCGTTTTGAAGGAGCAACATTGAAAAATGGTGTATAAATTTTTATCATTTCTTTATCTTCATCTATTTTTATATACAAAGTCCAAAGGTAATTAATTTGATAATTAACCGTTATAATTTCATCACCGTTAGGTGCAATGTCAATATTTGTTTCTAATTCCTTTTCAGCCTCAAAATATTCAGTTATTAGTTCAACATAACTTTGACTTTCAGTAAAAGATTCCTCGTAATCGTCATCATCTATATGGTGAAGTGATTTTTTTGTTTGATACGTTGTAGGCGTTTTTAGATATGTATTTTCGGTGTTTGCCTCTTGTTGCTTTTTGAGTTTCTCTCTCTTCTCCTCAAAAGACATATAATTCCACGAGTTCCACTCATTTTTTGCCCTTTGTTTTATATAATTTTCATCTGCCATTAATTTAAAATGGATAATGGCAGTAATAAAACCGATTCCATTTCCTATCAAAATTGCGGCGGTGTGTTCTGAAAACGCCTCGACGGTTATCGCAACTATAAATATTGCAATATAAACTACAAAGCTTATGATTGTCTTTGTTAAATATTGTTTCATTGCGTACCTGTTTACATCATCGGCTTTTTCCTCTTGAATGTAACAATACAGATTATTCGTAAAGATATTCGCAACTGTATGACATATAAAAAACATTATCAAGCCCAATAAAAATCCCATAGCAATTATCTCCTTTAATCTAATTCGGTAAAATTGCGAATAATTGGGTATTTCTTATTGTTTCCGATTTTATCTATGACAGAAACAATTTCTTTGCCATTAAAAACCTTTTTTAATGAAAGTATATTTAAGTGAACGGTTGCACTTATTTTGCTTTCATCTTCGACAAAATCAATCCAATCAGCGATATATGTTCCCAAATCATATATTCTCGTGAAACATTCAATTCCATTTTGTTTTTCTAAACCGTTTAGGTAGTATTGTCCGTGTGGCACAAAGAATTTTGGTTCTACAATAGCAACGATATTATCGACTTGTCCTATAATCATACCTGAGCCAATATAAATATCAAACTCTAATTTTTTCATAAAATCCTCCTAAAAAATAAAAAGGGTGCATCCAATAGAAGAATGCACCCGAAAAACGCAAACTCCTATTGTTGCCACACAATTCTCAACAAATCAGGATACTCTCCCGTGTTCATCAAGTGGAATTTGCATTTTTGCCAAATACAAACTTGAAGAACACGAAAAATGGGTATAGTTATAAAACCCTCTAAAAAATAGAGAGTTATCCCGTGAAATTTGTTGATTGAATTATGTGGCAACAATATTATAGCACAAATGGTTGCTTGTTGCAATAGTTCAAATCTATTTTTTTGCCGAAAATATCTTTTTTATCGTCATTTCACAGAAAATTCGACAAGTTTTGACTTGTCGAATTTTTTTATCCATTGCGAAAGCAATGGCATATCATCACGCATTAGCGTGTATCTCATCCGCCTTGCCGAGTATATCTCGACAAGGCGAGTATATCATCAGCCGCAGGCTGCATCCTCTTTCGCAATGATGATATACAAGATTGCGTCTTGATGATATGCAATGCTTCGCATTGATGATATACACGCCTTTCGGCGTGATTTGGTACGTGGGTTCAAGACCATATTAAAACAACGAAAAATATATCAATCATTACTTGATACACACAAACACTGAAAAAAACATATCATTGTTACTTGACATACACTTGACAACAAGCTCTTTTCATTATATAATGAAAAAGTAGCGGTATGCTTACCGCATTAATTTAACACCGCTGCCTATCGGAGATGAAAATACTATGGATAAGATTAAATACGTTGTTATCGGAGCCGGCTCACGAGGAGCTATGTACGCCAATCAGGCAAAGAAATATTGCCCCGAGCTTGAGCTTGTTGCGGTTGCGGATCAAAATCCCGTAAGACGCAATTACATTAAGGAAAATTTCGGACTTTCCGACGAATGCTGCTATAAATGCGGTGAAGACCTCTTAGCGCTTCCGAAAATAGCAGACGCCGCAATTATTGCCACGCAAGATAAGGATCACTATTCGCTGGCTATGAAGGCTATCGAGAAGGGCTACCATCTGCTTTTGGAAAAGCCTATAGCTCCTACTCCCGAGGAGTGCGTTGCGATAGAAAAGGCGGCAAACGATAAGGGCGTTATGATATTAGTCTGCCACGTTTTGCGTTATACCCCGTTCTTCACTCTCATCAAAAAGATAATAGATGATGGAAAAATCGGCAAGCCTAAGAACGTTATACACGTTGAAGCTGTTCAGGACCTTCACTACAGTCATAGCTACGTTAGAGGCGATTGGCATAAAACATCGCAAAGCGCTCCTATGATACTTGCAAAAAGCTGCCACGATATCGATATTATACAGTGGCTTTTGAACGAGCGCTGCACAAAGGTGCAGAGTTTCGGCTCTTTGACATACTTTTGCAACGATAATAAGCCCGAAGGAGCACCCGAATTTTGTTATCAGGGCTGTCCGCACGAGGAAGAATGTCCCTACAGCGCTGTCAAGCTTTACCGCAACCGTCAGGTAGCATGGTTTGCGCCTCAAGCAACAAAAATACCTTCTCCTACAGCCGAAGACATTGAGAAGCTTATCACGGAAACAAATTACGGAAGATGCGTATTTCAATGCGACAATGACGTAGTGGACCAGCAGGTAGTTAATATGGAATTCGAATCCGGCGCTACGGCATCCTTTGTTATGAGCGCTTTTAACCAGGGCGGCAGAAGAATACGTATTATGGGTACAAAGGGTGAGCTGGAAGGCGCAATGGGTCAGGATCATATCACCGTTTATGATTTCAGCACGCGCAAAAGCGAGCAAATCTCTATCAGAGACTTTGTTTCCGACGAGAGTATCGTTGGCGGTCACGGGGGCGGTGATGCGGGTATAGTTCGCGCGTTCGGCAAGTTAATGACGGGAACTTATACAGGCAGCTCCTTTGCGAACATTACGACATCGGTAGACAACCATTTAACTACGTTTGCCGCAGAAAAATCAAGACTTACTGACAAAGTCGTATTTATGAACGAATACCGTAACGAATTATATAATCAAGACTGAATCGATATTTAAAATACTTAAGGCGATTGCAGATTTTTTTGCAATCGCCTCTTTTATAGACTAATCTATTTTATGCCGTATATCGACATCATTTTTTCATATTTCTCCGCAAATTTGAGCTTTGCTTTTTCCGAACGGAAAAGTCGCTTTCCACTACCTAATCGTCCGGTCTTTTCCAAAATTTAATACTCATACACCAAAAACTCAACTCATCAATTTTATCATCATAAAAACGCCTATTACACAAATGGCAAAAAGGAAAACAACAACAAACCACCAAATTATATTTATTGCTTTGTATTTCCGTACATCCTGACACCTTGAAATATTAAGGCAATAAAAGCTTATATCAAAGCCTAAAAGAAGTATGTTGGATATAAAGACAACAGCCTTATTTAAAGTAGAGCAAAGAATACCCCTATCAAACCGAATCGGCTCTATCGGTGTTGACGGTCCCCATATCAAAAAGCAAACCGAAAAAATTGTCAAAGCCACCCAAGCAATATAAGAGCATATTCCAAGAATTGTTATTTTGCTTCTATATTCCTTTTTGTTTTGATATGTGCCGCCGAAAGGATTTGATTGCCAAATTAAAGCTTTCGCCAATCTCTTGCTTTTTATATTAACATGCCACTTCAAAATTATATCGGGGTGATATGCGGAGTTAAGCCTTGATAAGAAAATATTTCCTATGCATAATAAACTAATGTAAATATAGTACCACATAGATAA
The DNA here is from genome assembly GCA_015063445.1 of Oscillospiraceae bacterium. The sequence continues at coordinate 22,903 of SVUD01000019.1, read as the reverse complement.
CGCGCCTCAACCGTTAATTGATTTTCCATTTCGCACCACACGTCAATGCCAGAGAAAAGATATCAGATAATATAAGACGTTTTCCTTTTTCTTATATGGCAATCCGGCAATAAACACCTTTAAATCCTCTTTGTTTTCGTGCGTTGATTTTATGTAAAACCTCTTTTTTCCATACTGAAAAGATACTATTTCTTCCTCTTTTGTAAGCATATCGCATATTATAATGATTTTTTCGAGTTTTTGCTTATCTATACTTGCGACATGCTTTCCTTTTTTAGTTACGAGTAATACAGAATCTTCAAAAATATATTCATTGCGTCCTATAAAAATCTCCTTAAAAAGCAAGAAAAGAAATACACAAGAACATAGAAGCATGAGGATTGTCGGAACGATCAAGACCATGTCGTTTTCGCTTAACATTGACCAAAGAAAAGAAGCACCCACCGAAATAAAAATAACAGAGCAAAAAATCAGAATCAAAATTCTCTTCATTATACGCAACCTTTCTATTTTTTGTTCTCATCGTTCACTGTAGAACACGTTGTGCGTCCTGTTATTAAAGCTCGTGTAATATATTGTATCATAACTATGCGCAAAATTCAACAAAAGTTTTAAATATGCTGTATACGTACGCTTTATAACTCGTATCCAATATTAAAAGCTGTATTTAGAATTCTCTAAGCGCCATTTTCACACAAAGAACGTACAGAACGACATAACAGCAATTCTCTAAGCGCCATTTTCACACCCTTATTGACAAAAGCTGTTTTTTCGGTTAAAATATATACAGTACCGATTTAAATGGAGGTTTTTATGAAAAGACTTATATCACTTCTTATCTGTCTGATTATGATTTTCAACTGCTCGCTTTTGACGTCCTGCATGCTTTTTGGAAAGAACAACTCGGACGAAAACAATCAAAACAGCCAAAATAACAACCAAAACTCAAACAACGACGGCGGCAACAAGCAGCCGCTCACTCCAACACCCCCAACCATTGAGGGTATAAATAATCCCGAAAAATATGCCGACTTTGAGCTTTCGAAGGAAAAGCTCGAATACGCTCTTACGGAGGCGTTGAAGAAGATTGATTATGCGCTCCCGACCTTTACGGATAAATTCCCTGCTCACAATAGCACAAACAACGTATATCCCGCTGTTGAAAACAATAGCGGCTGGAACGTAGGCTTCTGGACGGGCATACTCTGGCACGCTTACGAGCTTACAAGTGACGAAAAGTATAAAAACGTTGCGCTCGGACAAATTCCCTCGTATTACTACCGCATTGAAAATAAAATCGGCGTCAACCATCACGATATGGGATTTGTTTTCATGCCATCATGTGTTGCCGCATATAAGCTCACGGGCGATTTGGCGGCAAGAGATGCGGCAATCAAGGCAGCCGATCACCTTATAACGAGATATCACGAAAAGGGCGAATTTATTCAGGCTTGGGGAAACGTTGGCGCTGATAATAACTACAGACTTATAGTTGACTGCCTTATGAACATTCCTCTTCTCTTCTGGGCTACCGAGGTAACAGGAGATGCAAAATACCGTGATATAGCATACAAGCACTTCAAAACCACCATTTCAGTTTGCTACCGTGAGGACGGTAGCACGTACCATACATATTACTTTGATAAGGACACGGGTGCGCCTCTTAAGGGTGTTACCGCGCAAGGCGCAAGTGATGAATCTACTTGGGCAAGAGGTCAGGCTTGGGGTATGTACGGTCCTCTTCTTACGTATATTTACGAAAAGGACGAAAGCGCAATCGAGACCTTTAAATCGACCGCAAACTATTTCCTCAACTATTTGCCGAGCGATTACGTTGCGTATTGGGATCTCTCGTTTAACGACGGCGCTTACGAGCCGAAGGATTCTTCGAGCGCAGCGATAGCTCTTTGCGCTATGCTTGAGGGTATCAAGCATATGGACGAAAACGATCCGCTAAGACAAATTTACGTAAACGCTTCAAAGCGCATTATGAACTCACTTATAGATCACTACATAACCAAGGACGTTCCCGAGGCAAACGGACTTCTTCTCCACGGCACGTACTCAAAGCCGGGCGGAAACGGCATTGATGAAATGACTATCTGGGGTGACTATTTCTACCTCGAGGCTCTTCACAGAATGCTTGATCCCGATTGGGCGCTTTATTGGTAATTTTAAGCGCGAAAATCATCTCTGAAAAATTAAAATAGCAAAAGCCGAGTTGATGTATATTTGCATTCTGCTCGGCTTTTTATTTTGATTTTTGTATTTTTGGTGTTTTGTGTTATAAAAGCTTTAATTTTATTAATTCTCTCAAATCAACGCAAGCGCATTGCTTTGCGATACTCGTTAATTGACACGCCCATGTGATATTTAAAGTATTTGCAAAGCAACTCTCTTGAATAAAATCCAAGCTTTTCCGCAATTTGTGCAACGCTTAGTTCCTCAGCCTCGCAAAGCGATTTAATATTTTCTATCCTATACTTAGCTATCTTACTACTTAGATTTTCATTATCTATAGACTTAACTATTCTATTTAAATGCTCACGTGAATAGCCGAGAGCATCAGCAACGTCCTCTGCCGTTATATCACGCTCTGAATTCGTCTCGATCCATTGGCAAATTCTCTGATACATACTTACCTCGGAATACGCCGCTGAAAAATATTTGCTTAGTCCGTTAATTATGTCAAGCAGTATTGCTTCCCTGACCCCTTCAATTGTGTTATGAAACGTAAACATTCGGTACAATCGCTCAATGCTTATAAAAATATCGGTTTCGACAGTTAATCTCTTTGGATTCTTCGGAAAAGATGCCTTGAGCCCTGAGCTTTTAAATACAATTTGTATAAATTCAGTGTTTTCATCGCTTTCGACCATAACGTTAGAAAACTTGGGCAAAAACAACAACGCTCCACGCTCAATATCATCTCCATTACTTGTTGACAAATTCCCCTTCACAACCGTCAGTATAGTGTAATATTCAGACATTATACGTTTTTTTATTTTAAATGAATCGCATTTATACCTTGCGCAATCTATGAGTTGAATCGAAAAGCTTGAGTAGGCGCGGTCAAAGTTATCATCATATTTATCATTCTCATTTATAATCTGTAACATGTCACATTTTTTCCTGTAATCGTGTATTTTTCCATTGACTAAAACCGTCATTTGATGGTATCCTATATATAGATTACTACACTTATGCTTTTTTGTCAAGGAGGTAATATGAAAATTAAAATTGAGAAGAAATACTTAATTTTTCCTGTAAATGTATTGACTTCAAAGAAAAAGGTAACCTTTTCAGATGACGGTCAAACTGTATATGAGCTTATGATGAATCTTGATAACAAAAATCCTGATTTTTCCGCTTACGTTGACGTATCACGTTTTATTGGCAAGGAGCTTGAGCTTACCGTAAAGCCCGAGATGGAGATCAAATACAGGACGTCGGATGAGATGGATATTGAAGGACTTTATAACGAGTTACTGCGTCCTCAAGTTCATTTTACGACCAAGAACGGTTGGAATAACGATCCTAACGGTCTTATATACCTCGATGGTACCTACCATATGTTCTATCAGCACAACCCTTGCTCTCCCGAATGGGCAAATATGCATTGGGGACACGCTACAAGTACCGATCTTATTCATTGGACAGAAGAGCCTATCGCACTATATCCCGATGATACAGGTATGATGTATTCGGGAAGCGGAATACTGGATACCGAGAACGTTACAGGTCTTGGCACTAAAGAGAATCCCCCTGCGCTCATTTACTATACCGCAACAGCTCCCTTCTCTCAGCATTTGGCTTATTCTGTTGATGGTTTTAAAACTATAAAAAAATACGAGAACAATCCGGTGCTTAACCATATATGCAGATCAAACAGAGATCCTAAGGTAGTTTTTTGTGAAGAGATCGGCGCATACGTTATGGTCATATATCTTGAAAAGGATATATACGGCTTCTTCAAATCGGAGGATCTCCTTGAGTGGAAGCCCATGCAAAGGTTTTCACTCAGCGGTGACAATGAGTGTCCGGACATCTTTTCAGTTGTGGCATCAAACGGTGAGAAAAAATGGGTGCTGATGGGTGCGCATAACAGATATTCGGTCGGTGCCATTACCGAGGTCGGTTTTGTACCCGAGCAAGAGACACGTACTTTGCATTACGGAAGCTCGGCATATGCAGGACAGACGTTCTCGGGTATGCCTGATGGAAGAGTTGTCAGAATAGACTGGGACAGATGGCAAGCCGTAAGCAGAGCATTCAAGGGTCAGATGAGTATTCCACTTGAGCTTACTTTGATTGAGAAGAATGGCGTATACTATTTATCCGCCCTACCCGTAAAAGAGTTAGAGATGCTATATGCGCAAAAACAAAGATATGCCGATATAGAGATAGCGAAAGACTGCTCGGTATCATACAAGCTTGAGGAAGCGCCTCATATTATACATTTACGTATTGATGATACTACGGACATATCCGATTTCATCATTAAGATCTTCGGCAGAGATATCGTGATCAATCCTTCTGAAAACGAATTAAAATTCGTGAAGGAGAGCGCACCACTCTCAATAATCGACGGTTCTCTTGATATTACTTTCATAATTGACAGATGCAGTATAGAAGTATTTCTTGACGGCGGAAAAATATACGCTTCTTTCTTGAATAACGAAAGCGTATCTGATTACAACGTACCGTTTATTGAAATCAGCTCAAAGGACGGTATAAAAATTGATGAGCTTCTGCTTGTAGCGCTCGAATCCATTTGGAATAAAAAATAAAACATATAGGAGGCTATTATTTATGAAAAACGTATCTAAAGCAAAATTTTTGACGCTCATTCTTACGATTGTGATGTTAATCGGCATTATTGCTCTTGTTGTTTCTGCAAACGATAACGTCAGCGAAAGCACAACGGACACGGTGTACGTCAACGAGCTCCCCGGACTTAACGGAGACTATTACGACAAGCTCTCCAACGGTTACAGACTCGATAAGGTTAGCGGCAACAACTTAGCGCTATCCACGCTTAATAGCAAATACTTTACTTTTGAATCCGACGTAACGTTCGTTGAAGGAACCAACACCTCTTTTATCTTTGGAGCAAAGAGCAGCGATTGGTCGGATACAATATCAAATAAAAAAGCATTTTTCGGTCTCTGTTTTATGAAAAGCGGAACGACTATAAAGATGAAAATGTACCAGGAATACGGATTATGGTCGGGCATCATTCCCGAAGCAACCGTAATGACGGACATACAGAACAGTACTATCAAACTAAAAATATCATACAAAGAGGATAACAAGCTCAGAGTATACATAAACGGTGAAGAGCTGAGCTTCTCGTTTGGAACAAAAGCGGGATATACCGAGGCTGATTTCGTATCTTGTTATCAGGGCGGTTACTTCGGTCTGATGAGCTATAACAGTACTGTAAAATATGAAAACATCACGTTAGCGGTACCTCAGGGTAATTATGTTAATTCCCTTCCTGGTGTTGATAATATCAACGGCTATTCCGTGCTAAGTGACAAAACCGGTTATGAAATGAACTATTTTGCAGGAAATAATATTCTTGTAAGCGGAGCAAAAACAAAGCACTTTACTTTAGAAGCAGACGTTAATATTAAGCAAGGCTCAAGCGGTGCGTTAGTGTTTGGCGCACAGGATAAAAAATGCGCAAGCATTGGTAAATTCTTCGGCTTGGAATTCAAAAAAAGCACTACTAAAGTTTACATCAAGCTATTTCAGGACGGCGGTGGTCTCGGTGATAACGTTATTCCCGGAAATACATACCATGCGGAGATTGAAAACGCAACCGACGCTTTCCATATTCGTGTAAATTACGACGAAAACGATAAGCTCAATATATTCGTTAACGAGCAAAAAATAGAATATTCCTTTGGTACGGCAGCAAATAAAACCGAAAAGGACTTTTTAAATGCTTACAACGGAGGATATATAGGTTTTCTTACTTATAAGGCAAACGTAGAATTTGACAAAGTAAAACTTTATGACACCGATTATATTGAATACAATAACGATATCCCGAATCTTCAGGGCAAGGATCTTACTTCTCTTACAGAAGGATACGTTGTAAAAAATAACGGAAACGATAATTTCGTTATCTCTGACGTGAATTCCAGAGAATTTGAATACAATTTAACTGCAAAAATTCTTTCCGGCGACCGTTTTTCTTTGATCTTTGGGTCAGAAACGAACGATGCGACTGTTTTAAGTAATCTCAGCAAAACCTTTTTAGCAATTGAATTCAGAAAGGCAACCGACGGTATTTATACCAAAATGTTCCGCAAAGGACTAAACTATTCCGATACGTATATCACATCAACACATATTTCAGATAATAATACAGGAACGTTTAACGTATCCTTTGGATTTAGTGAAAAGGACGGATTCAGTCTCTCTGTTGACGGTAATGCTATCGATCTATCGAAATTATATGCACAGAGCAAAGATCCTGTAGCGGATTATCTCGGTGGATACTTTGGAATTCTTACTTTTAAATCAAAGGTAAGTTTCTCCGGCATAAAACTAACTACTAAAAAGGGAGAGTCTCCTTTTAAAACAAATCTCACGTCACTCTATCCAATAAACGGAACCTGGAAAACAACCGACAACGGCTTATACTCGGAAGGCAGCGGAGATAATTTTGCGCTCTCCGAAACTGTAGCCTCAGACTTTATTTATGAGGCTGACGTAACCTTTGCCGATGGTGCTACAGGCGCGGCATCATTGGTATTCCGCTCGACGGATACTCCAAACAAAGGCTCTTACGTAGCCAATATTGATAAAAATCAAGGCAATATCCGTATTTTTGCCTTCCCAGGCGGTACGACAATAGGAAGCGCAAAGCTTACCGAGGATAAAGCAAGTTATCATCTTAAGGTTGAAGCGATTGGAAAATCGCTTAAGCTCTACGTTGACGGTATGCTTGTTATCTGTAAGGAGGATACCGCATATGCATCGGGAAAGCTCGGACTTCTTACGTTCAATTCAAAGATAACGTATCAAAACGTTGAGTATACCGAGATCACGAGCAGCAATTTACCCGCACTCAACGATTTAAAAATAAGTGCGGACGGCGTTAAGCTTTATCCCGATTTCACTTCCCAATCTTACTCTTATAGCATAATGTTGCCAAGAGACGTTATCAAGTACGATTTGTGCACAAGTTTTAGTGACGGTATCAAAGCAACCTATAAGCTCATTCAAGACCAAACAAAAGTAACCGAAGGAATACTGACAAGCGATACTGCCGTTGAGATCACACCTCCGTTTGGAATGAGCCGTATGATAATAGATTTGACTCGTGAAAACATCTCTACGTCTTATATGATAGAGATAACCAACAGATCGAGCTCTTCCGCGTTGGCAACTGAGAACTACAGACCTCAGATACATTTCTCGCCCGAGATCAACTTTATGAACGACCCCAACGGTCTTGTTTACGATACGAGCAACAACACATGGCATATGTTCTTCCAGTATTCGCCACAGCTCGATAAAATGGGAAGTCAAACCTGGGGACACGCAGTAAGTGATGATCTTGTAAACTGGGTTGAGCTTCCCGTAGCTATCCCGATAACAGACAGAGGAGCTGTTTTCTCCGGCTCTGCGGTAAGTCTTAATGCTGAAGAAGCAAGAAAAACTCCCTTCTTTACCGAAAACGATATTGCAAAAGCGGCAACGGGCGAAGGTTCGCTTCTTGTAGCTCTTTATACGACGGTAAGACCTTCGCAGGATCAGAGCGTTGCGTATTCCACCGATCACGGTGTAACTTGGACTCAATATCCGGAATATGCAATACAGCACGAATATACCTCTGACCGTGATCCTAAGGTATTTAAGATCGAGGGTGACGATCGCTGGTATTTGATAGTTGCAGGCGGATATGCAAGACTTTACGTATCCGAAAATCTCGCAGATTGGACATTGGTTCAGGATCTTACCTGGAGTGACGGAACGCTTGTAAATTCGGAATGCCCTGATATGTATCCTCTCGCAGTAGTTGACAGAAACGGGAACAAAACCGGTGAAACAAAATGGGTATACAGCGCATCGAGTGAATGGTATATTATAGGCGATATGGTTTGGAACGATACTGTTGGCGCATATAATTACGTTGCGGGAACGAAACTTACAAGCCAGATGGCAGGCTCGAGTAACGCATATGCTGCCCAAAGCTATTACAATGATCCGAACGGCAGAAGAATAATGGTTCACTGGATACAGGATTATTCAACAACAAACGGAATTCCAAAGAGATGGAACGGAATTCAGTCTCTTCCTCTCGAAACAACCCTTATAAAATTAAATGATGGTACTTATGCAATATCTCAGAACCCCGTAAGCGAGGTTTTGGCTCTTCGCGGAAGCAAGCTTTATGAAAAGTACGGCTTCACGGTATCCGAATCAGATGATAATATTCTCGTCGGAGTTGCTTCTCAGATATATGAAATAATTCTTACGGTAGATATCAACAAAACTACCGCAAATGAATTCGGATTTGAGTTAAGACAAAATGGTTATGAAAAGGCTATGCTCAGATATGATGCCGTAAGCCACACAATGATAATGGATAAGTCCGGCGCTCCTACCACGTATCAGAACGACATTCTGTCCGCTACTCTTCTCCCAGATTCAAACGGCAAAATCAAGCTTCGTCTTTTGATCGATAATTCCGTGCTTGAATTCTTTGGAAATGACGGTGAGGCTCACCTTATCGATCTTTACTACGCTTCAACCGATGCGGTAGGAATGAGTTTCTACTCTAAGTCAGGAGACGTTTTTGTAGATTCACTTGAAATATACGAATTAAAGTCGATATACACCGGTAAGGACGTCAGCGAAAGCGCTAAAGAGACTTACGCTTCAATTGCTCCCGTTGGGCAAAAATTAGTCGGAAGCGAATTTACCGTAACCGCCACAGTATATCCTATGAAAAACTTCGGCAATCTCGTATGGAATATTCCGAATGGACTCACTGTAGTTTCAGAAAACGGAAATTCTATCACTCTCATAGGAAACGTTGGCGGAATTTATACCGTATCTGCCGAGGTTGCTGGTACGCTGATTGAAACCACCGTCAAGCTTGTTACTGCCATCGAAACCACTCCTTACGGTGAGATAGATAATATCTCTTATCCTGCAAGCCTTTATCCTTTAGTAATATTCGGCAGTGACAAGAGCTTTATCGGAGCTTACAATGAGTGGGGCGCTGCCATGAACGCCATCGTTGCAGCCGGAAAAGAAAACGACTACATGGTATACTTACGTAATGACGTCTCTTGTACAACCGCATCCGACCTTAACGGACTCAGAGGCAGTATTTTAGTAGATCTTAACGGTTATACTCTTACTCTTTCCAACGAATCGGGAGCTAAGGGATACATCGTTGATGCGTATATCAATAACAATTCAGGTACAGGTACTGACGTAAGAGCATCCTGGACCTTCAAAAACGGTACGATGATCGACCGTAAAACTGCATTGTTCTGTATAAACTACGGCAATTCGCTTAAGAGAAATACTGAGATAAACTTCACCTTTGACAACATAACCTTCATTGCTAAAGCAAAAACAGGTAACGTATTATTCCAGACATGGGAAAACGGTTTTGGAAATGCAACAGCAAAAACCTTCTCCGTTACTACTAATGCGGTATTTAATAACTGTACGTTCGACTATAAGAGCTCCGTTGACGAAACACTTATGTTTGACCTAACTTGCGGAAGCGGTGACGTTAACGTATTCAAAATTACTATCAATGGCGGTCAATTTGTTGCTAAGGATAGCACGTCTATAAATAGCTTTATAAAGCTTAACGAAAACACAAACGGAAGGGCTGATACTCTCGTATTTGGCAAGAATAGCATTGGCGAATATATGCGGCTTGTTCTTCCTATAGATTCTATCGCGCCCAAAACATCGATTAAAGAGAATTTGAGCGGTGAAGAATATGCATTGGTTAATACCGACGGCAGTTTTCTCACGTTCGTTAAAAGCACGAGCGGTACAGAAACAGATTCATATATTCTTTCCTGTCACACTCTTCTTGAGTTTAAGCCTCAGTCTAGCATAACTCTCGGCTCGGAGCTTGTATACAACGTATATGTTCCCGTTATCGACTCCCTCAAGTCCTATACAATTAACGGTGTAGCTTGTGAAAATGCTGAAATCGTAGTTCTTGACGACGGTAATTCTTATTATCATATAAGCATTTCTCTTCCCGTCTCCGAGGCAATAAAAAATATAGTTCTTAAAGTTATCATAATGATAGACGGAAAGGACTATACAGGTACGTTTACTATGAGCATACCCAAGTATGCAAAGAAGGTATTCGATGCTAACAATAGTGATACGGAAGTGCTTCTCGTCAAAGATGTTCTTGCTTATATCAGAGCGGCATACGTTTACTTCGAATCAGAGGATAAGGATAATGCTGTGAACATAATAGACGGAATTCTCGGTGATTATAAAAACGCATTTGAAAAGGTTTCGGGTGTAACTAATACCGCAAACGGACTCAAGGGCGTAATTATAGCCCTTGAAGAAAAACCTATAGTTCGTTTCATTCTCCCCGAAGGAAAAACAGCAGAAGCATATACTTTTAAGTGCGGAAGCAGGACTCTTGAATACACAACGGGAATTTATACCGAGGACAGAAAGAATTACGTTTACGTTCAAGTAGAGTTGTATGCATATCAGTTGATTAGTGATATTAGCTATACCGACGGTACGTATAGCGGAAGCTATCATATCAATAGTTATTATGATTTCGTTACCACAGATGAAGAACTTAAAACAGATGTAAATCTTACAACTCTTGTCGAAAAGCTTTATAACTACTGCAAATCGGCAGAAAATTACAGAGCTTCGGTATCGAGCAAATAAGTGAGGTAATTTAAATGAAAAAGTATAATAATCCCGAAATTGAAGTTGTCAAAGCCGAATCAAGTGATATTATTACTACCTCCCCCGGAACCGAAACACCTTGGTACGAGGAGTCTGACGGTATTTGGGATCTCTCAATTGGAGAAGGCTGATATGAGGCTTGCTTCGTTTGGAGAAATAATTTGGGACATATACGGTGAAGAGAGAAAAATAGGAGGCGCTCCGCTTAATATATGCGCTCATGCATCCATTTACGGCTTTGATTCATATCTCATTTCGGCTGTGGGTGATGATGAGCTTGGAAAAGAAGCTCTAAATATAATAAATAGCTTTGGCATAAATACAAAATACATTGCGTCGCTTCCCTTTCTTCCCACCGGAAGATGCATCGTATCTTTAAATGAAAAAGGTATTCCAACGTATGATATATCAAAAAACGTTGCATATGACAGAATTTCTGCCATAGAAAAGCTCTCAGACTTCGACGTTTTGTGTATGGGAACTCTTGCGCTTCGTGAAGAGCATAATTTAAGCATTCTTAAGAAAATTATCAACGATAGCGAATTTTCAGAGATATATGCAGATTTGAATATCCGTCCTCCGCATTATTCGAAGAAATCGGTTTGCTTTTGCCTTGAAAATGCATCTATATTAAAGATAAGTGATGAAGAGTTGCCAACGGTTTTTGAGCTGCTTTCAATAAAGTATAATTCGGTTGAATCTTCAGCTTATGCAATCTCAAATCTATATCCGAAAACGAAGTTGATTATTATCACTCTTGGTGATAAAGGATCTTTTTGTTTCGATGCAGTAACGAACAATACTTATTATTCGGATGCGGTTAAAACTAACGTAGTATCAACTGTAGGCGCAGGCGATAGCTTTGGCGCGGCATTCTTAGCATCTTATTTCAAGAATCACGATATTGGGCGTGCACTGAAAATAGCTTCACGTATAAGCTCATACGTTGTTTCCTCTATAGAGGCAATACCGAACGGCGCAAAGGCAATATTTGAAAGTGTTAAATAAAAAAACAACCCGAGTGAAGTGCTCCATTTCAGCGCTTTACTCGGGTTGTTTTTTATAGTTGATATATCTTTTGTACCAAAATGTTTTTTAAAGTCATCAAATTAAAAACTAATTAATTTTATCAAAAACGTTTTTGTTAAATTCTGTTTTCCAGATAATTGCAAACGTCACCCACGGTTTCGAACTTTACGAATTCCTTGAACTTAAATCCGAATGCGTCCTCGATTTCCATAGACATCATCATTATAGCGAGTGAGTCAAAGCCGAGATCGTCAATAAGCTTAGTATCCATGGTTACTCCTGCCATATCAACGTCGGGCAATACCTTTCCCAAAATCACTTTAAGTTTTTCAAGCATTGTTATTTTCTCCTTTTAATGATTTAATATAAGAGCGTCTTTTCTTATGCTGACGCGCGTTGAAGTACTTCCACTGAGCGATAACCGCTGTGTTTGTTTCCAGGTTGAGATTCGTCTCGCACTTCTCTACCTTGCCGTTTATGAGCATATCCGCGATTCCGTTGACAAGCACTGCGTTGACACCCGAATTCTGATATTCGGGACGCACTGCTACGAGTCCGAGGTCCATAACCTTAGGCTTTTTAGCAAGCTTAAGAAGCTTTAATATTGCGGGGAGCGTAAGTCTGCCTCCGCTCTTTTTAAGAGCGTCTCCGATTGCCGGGAAGCAAAGCCCAAAGGCTACTACCTTATCGTTTTCATCGCAAATGAAAACCGCAAATTCTATATTAACGATGAGAATAAACTGAGAAATAATCTCTTTTCTTTCCTCGGGAGTGATCGGCACTGTTCCGTAAAGCTTACTGTAGCACTCGTCAAGACATTCAAAGAAGCTATCTCCGTATTTATCTATGTACGCCTTTTTCGACATGTTGGTGTCTGCTATATGAAGCTTATTGAATTCAAGAGCACGCGCGGCAACCCTTTCAAGCATAGGATTCTTTTTTTCGGGAGCTCTCAGCTCAAACTCGAACCAATCGATCTCTTTACCGTATCCGGAATCCTCAAGAAGCTTGGGATAATATTCGTAGCTATACTGCTCCTCAAACGTAGAATTCTCATTAAAGCCTTCAATAAGAAGTCCTTCTCTGTCAAGATCGCTGAAGCCGAGAGGTCCGCAAACGGTATCCATACCCTTTGATACAGCCCAAGCTTCAACAGCCCCAAAGAGCGCCCTTGAAACCTCGGTATCGTCTATTGAATCAAATCTCGTAAAACGAACTCTTTTTTCGTTATGCATTTCGTTATACTGATTCTGTATGATTCCTTGAATACGACCTACCGTTTTTCCATCCTTTTTCGCAAGATAAAAAACGGATTCGGCAGTATTGCTTTTGCCACCCGAGAGGAGAAGCTTTTTTTCATCGGCATACATAGGAGGCACGAAATATTCGCATCCTTTGTAAAGTCTTAAGGGAAAATTGATAAATTCCTTTATATCCTTTTTAGTCTTTACCTCTATAATGCTTATCATTTAGTCCTCCAAGGGCTCGTCGTCACGACGAAGATATAAGATTCCGTAGCCTGCAAGCCAAGGTCCGTTATGGCAACCGCTTACAGGAGACAGGATAACGTCCTCATGGTTTGTTTTTATACCGTATTTTTCCTCAATGGAAATAAGCTGCTCAAGAACAGAAGGTCCTGTATAAACGTGGAAAAGAATATAATCCTCGGGACTTCTGTCGCCAAGCTTCTCCTTAAGAAGCTCGCAGGTACGCATAAGCGCCTTTTTGGGTGTTCTAACACTTTCAATCGGAACACAGTCACCCGCCTCATCAAAGTTTATTATTGGACAAATCTTAAGCATCTGACCTATGAATGCCTTTCCGCCCTTAAGTCTGCCGTTGTATATAAGATAATCAAGCTTTGCGTCTATTCCCATAAAGCTATGGGTTTTCATCATCCAAGCAATTTCCTTAAGTATTCTGTCGCTTGTCATACCTACGTTAACCATCTCCTGCGCCTTAACGGCAAGAAGACCTTCAACAAAGGATGTTATCTTAGTATTTATAACGTGTATCTTAAGTCTGTCCTGATAATCTCTTGCAACGAGAGATATCGCATTGTAAGTTCCGCCAAGACCTGTTGAGATAGTAAATACTATTGCCTCATCATATCCCTCCTCGATAGCCTTATCAAAGTGAGCGGCTATTTCAGCAGGCGAAGGTACTGAGGTTTTAGGAAGATTGTTCTTAGGATTTTCAAGCTTTTCAAGCTTAGCGTAAAACTCTTCGGGCTCAAGTCCGATTCCCTCAAGATATTCCTTTCCCTCAAATATCATATGAATTCTTATAATATCAATACCGAGATTACGGTATCTTTCAGGGGCGTATTCTATACAGCCTGTCGAAGTACACATAATTCTGATTTTGCTCATTTTCTTATCCTCATTTCATTTCTAATGGAGTTTTATCAAATATTTCTTTATTTTCGGCAAGATTTAGCAAAATTCCCGCCGTATTTACTATTGAATCCTCGTTTGCGGCTCCGTGAGCCTTGATTACAGGCTTTGCGGCGCCGAGAATTATTCCGCCGCCGAGAGAGTTGAAATCATATATTCCCATAAGGTAGCCTACTACCTTCATCAAGCTCTCGTCACCTGTTTTCTTAGACAACTTAACTATATCGGTTATAATTCTTCTCGCAGCTCCCTCTGTCACCTTAAGAACCTGGTTTCCGGCAAAGCCATCACATACGAGAACGTCACATTCACCCGCAAGAGCTCCATTGCCCTCTACGTTGCCAATAAAGTTAATATCTTCTGCCTCGGCAAGAAGAACGTGCGCTTCCTTAACGACCTTGTTTCCCTTAGAGGATTCCTTTCCGTTCGAAAGAAGTCCGACTCTCGGCGCTTCTATTCTGTAAAGCTCCTTCATAAAATCTCTGCCGAGTCTTGCAAAATGAAGAAGCGTTGACGCAGTGCAATCTATCGTAGCTCCCGTGTCAACAAGACAGGTGAATCCGCCATTTTCGGCAGGCAACACCGCCGCAAGAGCAGGTCTGACTCTATCCTTTCTCGAAAGATATCGCATAGAGCCCGCAATTAAAGCGCCCGTGCTTCCCGCATTTATGAGTCCCGTTATATCTTCTCTTTGCGAAACCGCCTCTAACGCTCTTACAAGAGATGAATCAGTCTTCTCAAAGAGAGCAACCGCAGGACTGTCATAGTTGGTAATTTCACCGGGAGCTTCGATTATCTCAACTCTTTCCATCGGTGCGGAAAGCTTTTCGCACTCGCACTTTATAACCTCGGTATCTCCTACGAGAACGACCGAAAGATTTTCATGCTTAGCAAGTGCCTTTACAGCTCCTCTTATAACCATTTCCGAGCCCTTATCAGCACCCTTTGTGTCTATCGCAATTTTGTATGTTTTATTCATAATGCCTCCAATAGTGTAAAGCTTTATTCAATTGCTATCAAATAATCGTAAACGTCCTGTCCTCCAATGTACACATCAAGAGTAAAATCAGGATATTCCTCCTCTATTCTCTCGGTAAGCGCGGCTCTCGCGTCATCGCTTACATCCTTTCCTACGAAGAGGGTTATTATTTCATATTCATCGGGATCAACCTCGGAGATAGTCTGCATAACCGCAGCCTCGGCAGTTTTTTCAACAGCGCCGATATTTCCCTCGGTTATAGCGATGTAATCCCCCGCTTTTATCTGTTTGCCGTTTATAGTAACGTCGCGGACTGCCTTTGTTATCTCGCTGCCTACAACTCCGTTTGCGGCTCTTTCTATATTCTCGGCAAGAACGTCCATATCAGTAATTCCCGGCGTTATAACGGAAAGCGCTCCGTAGCCCTGCATAAGATTCTTCGTGGGAATTATATATATTTTCGCCTTGTCGTATATCTCGGCAGCCTGCTTAGCGGCAAGAAAAACATTCTTATTGTTAGGTAAAACGAATATGTTTTCAGAATCGCATCTCTCAAATGCGCTGATAAACTCCTCTGTAGAGGGATTAGACGTCTGCCCGCCCGCAACTATCTCGTCTGCTCCAAGCTCACGGAAGAGCGAGCAAAGTCCTTCTCCGTTTGCAACTGTAAGAACCGAATACTTCTTCTCTGTTTTAATCTTTGGCTTAACGGTTCCGGAATGGCCGAGCGACATATTCTCAATCTTAACGGTTAAGAATTCACCGAAGCTCTGCATTCTCGAAAGAATTGCTCCGGGATTAAAGGTATGAACGTGAACCTTTACTATATCGTCATTCTTGTAAGCAACTACACTTTCTCCGCCCAGCTCGTCAAGAACCGAAAGAACTTCATCTATATTAAAGCTATCGGGATCGGTTCTGTCACTCATGAGGCGAAGTAAGAACTCCGTACAGTATCCAAACTCAAGCTTCGAATCTCTGGTAAAGAGGTTAATATTAACCTTATTCTCCTCGGATGAGGTTACGCTCTTATAAACAGTTCCCTGCAATTCACCTGTAAGAACCGCATACATTCCCATAATTATGTAAAGATATCCTGCCGCTCCCGAATCCACAACGTCAGCTTCCTTTAACGCGGGAAGAATCTCCTTTGTTCTTTCAAGAGATATTCTCGCTTTTTCAATATGAAGCTTGAAGAAATCCTCAACAGACGACTCGTCCGTGATTTTCGAAGCCGCATATTCCGTGCTCTCACGGAATACTGTGAGAATCGTTCCCTCCGTAGGATTTTGAACCGCCGAATAAGCCTTCTTTATTCCGCTTTGGAATGCCTTAGCAAGCTCTTTGGCGCTTACGTTATCATATTTTGAAAGCTCCTCGTTTATTCCTGCGAATATCTGAGAAAGAATAACTCCCGAGTTACCTCTCGCTCCAAGCAAGACACCGCGCGCAAAGTGATCGGATAAAGCGCCGACGCTGCTGTCATTATTCTCCTCTGAAATTTCACAGAGTCCGCCCTCGAGTGTTTTCGTCATATTAGTTCCCGTATCTCCATCAGGTACCGGGAATACGTTTAAATCGTTAATCTCCTGCGCGTGCTCGGAAAGCATTGCTGCGCCTCCCTGAAGCATTTCGGCAAAGCATTTTCCATCTATTATTTTTCTGCTCATTTCAGTGTATACTCCTTATCTGTGCTGTCTGATATTCAACATAGTATAATTAAAAATAACTGCAATTCTACATAATACTACGCTATTCTACAAAAGTTTTCTAAACTGAAAATAAACTTCTAATAAATAATAAAAATAATATAAGGATTGGCTCGGAAAAATAAAAAGAGCCGCAAACACCGCAGTGCTTTTGGCTCCTAATGTATTGTTTGATTGTTTTTTGCGTTTTTCGGAATTACCACCTCGAAGATAACCATACCGTTTTCATAGCCCACCTCAACTTTTCCACCGTGGAGAGTAACTATTTTTTCTACTATCGCTAAGCCTATACCGTTTCCTGTAGTGGTGTGCGATTTATCTACCTGATAGAACTTAGCGAATATTTTCGTTTTGTCTTCATCGGATATCGGATCCGCCGTATTTCCTATCGAAACGGTATACGAATCGTTATTGGATTTTATTCCAATCGAAACTGTTCCTTCAAATGAGGTAAATTTAATAGCGTTATCAACGAGATTTATCCAAACCTCCTTTAAAAGCTCATAATTCGCATTTATCGGATATTCATCAAAACCAATTTGAAGATCTATATTTTTCTTGACCCATTTATCTTCGAGTAAAAGAACGCAGGAACGTATCTGCTCGGAAAGATTAAACTCCGTAACCTCTGTAAGTATTGACTGATTTTCTACCTTAGTAAGATTCAGAACGTTCGTCGCCATTGAGGAAAGTCTTTTAGATTCCTCCTCTATCGCTTTGAGATATCTTGTTTTTTCATCCTCTGAAAGCTTACCGTTATTAAGCAGCTTTGCAAGTCCTGATATTGAAACAATCGGCGTTTTGAATTCGTGAGAAAAGTTGTTTATAAAATCGCTTCGGAGCATCTCCGTATTTTCAAGCTCCTCAGCCAGCTTGTTAAGACTGTCCTTAATCTCAGAAAACACCTTATGGTTTCCTATTGACGTAGTGTACTCAAGTCTCGCTTTAAAATCACCGCTCGTAAGCTTATTCATATGCTTTATGATCTCATTTACAGGCTGAAGAGGAACGAGAGCTATGAGAAGAGATATAACTGCTCCGGCTATAATACTGAAACCAAGCATACAAAGTAACAGCGCTCCGAAAGAAAGCTGATCCTCAAATCCGTTTATTACGCCGGTCCACGTCAATATAGACAAAGCAAGAGTTCCAAACGCAACCGAAGCTATAAGCACGATAAACACTATTACGGAAAAACCGAGAGTCAGTGAAAATCTTTTTCTGTTTTTATCGCTGTGAATATTTATAAGATTCCTCATATTTTCTTCACCGCCTTGTAACCAAGACCTCTTACGGATTCAATAGAAAATTCGGGATACGACTCAAATTTCTTTCTGAGTCTGCCTATATGAACGGTAACGGTTTCCCAACCGGTATCACTGTCCGCTCCCCATATATCGTCCATTATCTGAATGCGGGTGAATATCTTTCCCGGATAGGAAAGAAGCTTATATAGAAGCAAAAATTCCTTTTGTGGAAGCTCTTGAACCTCTTCTCCACGTGTTACGGTAAGCGAATCGTAATCAAGAACAACATCACCTATTACGATTTTTCTCTCGGTAGCTATCTTTGCGCGTCTGAGAAGCGCCTTTATTCTGTAAAGCATCTCTTCGTCGTCTATCGGCTTAGTTATGTAGTCATCCGTACCGACGAAAAATCCTCTATGCTTATCCTCGGGCATCTGTTTTGCGGAAACCATAAGTATCGGAACGTTATTGTCAGCATCACGCAAAGTCTTTGTAAACTCATATCCGTCCATTCCCGGCATCATTATGTCGAGAACTATCAGATCTACGCTCTCGCTTTCAAGCATTGATAAAGCTTCTATTCCGTTGTTAGCTAAAAGAACGGTATAATTAGCGGTTTTCAAAACAGCTTCGAGAAACATTCTCGTATTTCTGTCATCATCAACAACGAGTATTTTCAGCACAACTATACCTCCTTTAATGTAATTGATAAATCATCCAAAAAACATTTTAAACGTCAAGACTCGACAGATCCTCAACGGTCTGACGTCTTACGGCAACGTATGATTCCCCCTCGGAGAGCATAACGACCGGAGGCTTGGGAATTCTGTTATAATTTGATGACATAGAATAGTGATACGCTCCTGTCGTAAGGCAGGCAATAATATCGCCTCTTTTTAATCTCGGCAGCGTAACGTTTTCTTGAAGAATATCTCCACTCTCGCAGCATCTTCCCACCACCGAGCAGGTTATGTTATCATCGTTATCCTCCATCACAGGAAGAATTGTGTACGGCGAGCCGTAAAGAGCAAATCTCGGATTATCAGTCATACCGCCGTCAACCGAAACGTACGTCTTATATCCCGGAATATTTTTTACTGTTCCAACGGTATAAAGCGTGAGTCCGGCATCGGCAACAATGCTTCTCCCCGGCTCAAAGGATACCAAAGGAAGCTCTATCGAAAGCTCGGCAGCCTTACTCTTCATAAACCGCGCAACCTCTTCTATGTTCTTTGCGATATCTATCGTCGGCTGACTCTCTATATATCTCACACCGTATCCACCGCCGATATCAAGCTCTTTAGCAAGAAATCCTTCATTTTTGTATATGTACGCAACAAAATCAAGCATTACGTCTGCCGCGCGAAGATAAACATCCGAATCAAACACCTGAG
This sequence comes from Oscillospiraceae bacterium, assembly GCA_015063445.1. The sequence goes on along the minus strand of SVUD01000019.1, from coordinate 3,205 downwards.
ATCCAACGTGACAGTGGAAGCCCATAAGTCTTACGTTTTCAAGAGAAAGCGCAAGCTTTGTAATTTCCTCAGCCTGACCTGTTTCTATCGCCGATCCGAATTTGGAATCAACCTTTCCCGTAGCGACTGCGGCATAAGTGTGAGGATCAATTCCCGGGGTAAGTCTTAGAAGAACCTTTTGCTTTACACCGAACCGCGCCGCAATTCTGTTTATAGCGTAAAGCTCCTCGGCATTGTCAACAACAAAGTATCCTATACCGTTTTCTATAGCGTATTCTATATCGTAATCGGTCTTGTTGTTAGAGTGGAAATATGCGTTTTCAAGAGGAAATCCTGCAGAAAGCGCGCTGTATATTTCTCCTGATGATACAACATCAATTCCCATTCCCTCTTCATTCATTATCTCATAAAGGCGCTTGAATGAGGCGGCTTTAGATGCGTAAAGAACCTTACCTCTTCCACCAAAACCTTCCTTTACAGCGGTAAGATAAGTACGGCATCTTTCGCGTATTCTCGCTTCATCATAAAGATAAAGAGGCGTTCCGTACTTTTTCGCAAGCGGTAAAAGCTCCATTCCGGCAAAGCATAGCTCGCCCAAAGAATTGCGTGAAACGTTTTCGCATATAAACTGTGTTCTGTTTTCGATAAGCATAACATTTTTCCATTCAAAACATTATTTTCTTAAAAATCCAGGGAAAAATCAAAGCAGTTTCGCTCTAAGTTCCTCGGGAGACAAGTATGAAAGATCACGCGGAGCAACGTCAAATACCGTTTTGCAACCAATATCACCGCGCATATACATCTTGTATATAGCAACAGCATATGCCACGAGAACGCTTGCGGTGAATTCGGGGTTCGATTCCAAATCGAGCGAGAACTCTACCGCATGCATATGCTCGGAATTAACACCCGTCCTACCGGTGCGTATTACCGCGCCTCCATGAGGCATACCCGAATGCTGCTCATCAAGCTCTTCCTGTGTAATAAAGTTAACGGACGTTTCATAATCCGCAAAATAGTTAGGCATATTCTTTATGGTTTCAGCAATTTTTTCTTTATCAGCGTCTTCCTTTGCAACAACAAAGCATTCGCGTCTATGCATCTCCGCTGCGGTGAAAGTAGGAAATTCTCCGGAAACTACAGCATTTACAGCCGATTCTACCGGAACCGTGTACTGTCTTGCATCAAGAACGCCTTCAATTCTGCGGATAGCATCGGAATGTCCCTGGCTGATTCCTCTGCCCCAGAATGTATAATCGGCGCCGTTTGGCAGACAAGCTCCGGTTATCATTCTCATAAGCGAGAAAAGCCCGGGATCCCAGCCTGCGGCAATAAGAGCGATGTGATCATTCACCTGAGCTACCTTATCGATTTTCTCGAAATGCTCGGGAATTTTCGCGTGAGTATCAAAGCTGTCAAGTACGTTAAAATACTCGGCAAGCATAGGAGTCATAACGGGAAGATCTGTAGCGCTTCCGCCGCAAATTATCATAACGTCAATTTTATTTCTGAAGCTCTTTACGTCATCAACGGAATACACGCGCGTATCTTCGTAAAGAGTTTTTACCTTATCCGGATTGCGTCTTGTGAAAACCGCAACAAGCTCCGTATCGGGACGGTTTCTTACAGCGCACTCTACTCCTCGTCCAAGATTTCCGTATCCATAAATTCCTATTTTCATATATACCTCTTTTTTACTGCCTTTAAAGCAGCCTTTTTATTTTTCTACCGTTAAAGTCAAGCGTTTTCTTAAACCAAGCTTTTCATATCGTAGAGACCCGCGCTCTTACCGATAATAAATGCAGCTGCGGCAAGAGCACCTTCCGCAAAGAGAGCTCTGCTGTGAGCCTCGTGGCGAAGTGTTATAGTCTGATTTTCCGTTCCTATTATAACCTCATGCTCTCCTACTATATTTCCCATACGTATAGCGTGAATACCTATCTCTTCTTTGGTTCTCTTTCCCTGGCCGCTTCTTCCATTGTTGGCATAAGAATCGGGGCGAACCTCCTTAAGAGCGTTAGCTATCATCAATGCCGTTCCGCTGGGGGCATCTAATTTACGGTTGTGGTGCTTTTCTATAATTTCTATTTCCGCATCAGGCATTGCCTCTGCGGTTTTTTTTGCAAGCTCTACGAGCAGAGCTATACCGAGAGACATATTAGCCGAATAAAACACGGGGATTTTCTTTGATGCTTCGTAAATGAGATTTATTTCTTCATCGGTATGACCTGTCGTCGCAAGTACAACCGGTACGCTCTTTTCTATTGCATATGCAAGTAGCGCAGGCGATGCTGAATGATGAGAAAAATCCACGATACAATCAACCTCATTTATATTCTTAACATCCTCAAGCGCGGCATACACATTTGACTCGTTTCCGTCCGCGAAAGCATCTACACCGCAAATAAATTTTGAGCCTCTATATGATGCCTCGCAAAGCTTATGAACCTCTTTTCCCATAAATCCAAGTATGCCATTGATTAAAATATTCATTTTTTGATTCCTTTATTCCGCTTTATTATTCTTTTATTCCAAGCGCCTTTATATAAGGTTCTGTTCCTTCATAAGCTTGAAGAGAACTGCCTTATTAGCTTCCTCCATAGGTGTAAGAGGAAGGCGGAGATAATTCTCGCAGTATCCCATAGCGCTTACTGCTGCCTTAACGGGTATAGGATTAACCTCTGAGAACAAAGCGTTAACGAGAGGAAGAAGCTCAAGCTGAAGCTTAAGTGAGCCTTTTACGTCTCCATCAAAATACATTTTGCACATATCCGAGGTCTCCTTAGGCATAATATTCGAGAGAACGGAAATAACCCCCTTTCCGCCAAGGGAAAGAATTGGAACTATTTGGTCGTCATTTCCGGAATATATGTCAATTTTATCTCCGGCAAGAGCTGCTATCTCGGCAACCTGCGAAATATTGCCCGATGCCTCCTTGATTGCCACGATATTCGGAATTTCCGCAAGTCTTGCGACTGTTTTCGGAAGAAGGTTGCAGCCTGTACGGCTCGGCACATTATATAATATGCAAGGCTTTGAGGTGGATTCGGCAACGGCTTTGAACGATTCATACATACCGTTCTGCGTTGCCTTATTGTAATAAGGAGTAACAAGAAGAAGCGCATCAGCCCCATCCTTCTCTGCCTTCTGAGAAAGATCAATTGCAGTGCGAGTATCATTTGAGCCTGTTCCTGCAATTACGGGA
>SVUD01000085.1 GCA_015063445.1 Oscillospiraceae bacterium | reverse complement strand
CGCTTTTCGGCGAGGTAGGTCGACATATCTGTTCCCTCCTCGACATTGTAGCCCGTATCAACTGCTTCGACAACCGCATTCTCAAAATACGCCTGAGTTCTTTCCGAAAGTCCCTTTTCGCGAAGCCTTTTCTCACATAGAGCCTTGAACACCGCGTATATGAGAGCGACAAGCGGTATTCCAATAAGGATTCCTACAATTCCAAAAAAGCCCCCCATGACGATGATTGCCGAGAAAACCCATATCGCAGGAAGATTGTCCTGTCTTCCCGCATTAAGAAACGGCTCTACGTATCTTGAATCCAAAATATTGATGAGAACTGAAATAACAAGATATAAAAGCGCGTATCTTACGTCAACGAGCAGGAGTATAAACGTTCCCGCCGCTATACCTATTATAGGTCCGATAAACGGGAAGAACGATGAAATACCCATTACCACAGCCAGAAGAACCGCGTACGGAGTCTGGAATATAAACAGGCATATAAACACGAGAATTCCGATTATCACTCCGTCAAGCAGTCTGACTACGATATAGTCCCTGAATATGCTCTTACTCTTTCTGACCAACCAAACAAAATCCTTATAAGTTTTTTCAGGAAGCCAAGCCCTGCATAAATAGTGGATTCTTTCAAGATGCTTTTTTTCACCTATGAGTAGATAAATTGACAGAAACACACCGATTATAAGGTTCTTTGTTTCGGTGATAATGGTCATTGCCGACGAAAATATCTTAGGAAGCGAGCTGTTTATCATCTCTCCAAGAGAATCGAGTATTCCGTCAAACGCGTTTTTAACTACCTGCGCGCCGGCTCCCGAATTTACCACGAGCTTATATCCGTCCGGATTACGAAGGGAAATAGCGAACAGCTGCTCAGCCGCGTCAATTCTCAGATCAGGCGTTACGTCGTAATAAACGTACACGGACTCACCCGTAAGCGAGGTTACGAGCTCTGCCGTTCTATGCTGAAAGCTCTCTACGTACTGCACAAACTTAGCGCTGAATTTATCATAGTTAGATATGATTTCCGGTATTACGGTCATACAGAAAAGCGCTATAAGCGCAATGACCACGACGTATACTGTAACAACGCTCAAAAAATGCCTGAAGCCTATCTTTTTTTCTCTTCTGTTACCGAGAATTCTCGTCTCGGTAAACCTTACAAGCGGATGGAGCAAAAAAGCTATTACAAAGCCGTAAATTATAGGCTTAATTACCTCAAAAATAAAATCCGCGACCTTTGGAATAACTGAGATATTTATTCCAACAATAACGCAGAAAACACAGAAAAGCGCTACTAAAAATACATATACCGCTACTGTGTTTCGCTTTTCATTAGGCTCGAAAAACTTCATTTTTCCCGCACCTCCGGGTCACTGTCCGAGGTGTCAGTTAGCTCTGTCTCTTTACCGAATCTCTCCGAAAGCGCTACGTTTTCGGACTGCTCGCCCTCGCCGTACGGTCTTTCATCGTAGTAATAATCGATATCCTCTATGACGTTGGATTTACTGTCGCGCTCACTGCTATTCTCTGCCTCTGCCGCCTTTTTAGCGCTCACTCTCGACTCAGTCCTCTCGCTGATAAACTTTCCGAGAATAGCAAACACAGGAACAGCTATAACCATACCCACAAGACCGAAAAGTCCGCCCATTACGGTTATGGCTATCAAAACGTAGATAGCGGGAAGCCCGGTGGAGCTTCCTAGTATTCTCGGCGCGATAAGATTGCCGTCTATCTGTTGAATAACCACTATTATGATGAGAAACCAAAGTGCTTTAAGCGGATCGGCGATAAAAATTATCAAAACACTCGGTATACCGCCGATAAAGGGTCCGAAAACGGGAATTATGTTCGTACACGCGATAATTACACTTATAAGAGGGATATACGGTATTTTGAAAATGAGCATAGCGACAGCCGTCAGTGCGCCCACCATCATTGCGTCAAGAAACATCCCCATAAGATATTTACCGAAGGTCTTATCCGCGTATTTCACTCCGCTACGAATCTTCTTAATACGCTCCTCCTTGAAAAATACGTGGAGAACCTTATTGATCTGAGCGAGAACCAGCTCCTTAGAAAAAAGAAGGTATCCCGCAAAAACCAAGCCTATGATGATATTTTTCAGCTGAACCACGAGTGAGCCGAAGAATCCCATTATATACGGAGAAAACTCGGTAACAAGCCCGTAAATAACCTCAATAATCTTAGAAAGCGGCGCTGAAAGCACAGAAAAGTCGAATACTGAATTGAGCCACGCAACAAGCGCTCCAAGCAGCTTTGACTGCTGGGAGATATTATTCATCCATTCCTGAAGCGACTGCGAATAAACCGCGAGATTAGCCTGAAGATCGGTAAAGCTCTTGCCTATTTGCGGAACAACCGCATAGATAAGCAGTGAAAAAGCGGTAAGGAATACGATATAAGTAAGCGATACGCTCAAAAGACGGCGTATGATGCCGTGCCGTATTTTAACAAGTATCTTTTTTTCAAAAAGGTTGGCGATAGGGGTCAGTATATAAGCTATTATCACGCCGTAAATAAGCGGAGCAAGGACCTCAAACACCCTTAAAACGCCTGCCCAGACGTCCTTTATATAGACTCCGAGGAAAATACAGAAAATTACCGCGGCAGAAACAATAGCCGCATAAATGGCGTAGGTTGTATATTTTTTATTCCAATTTATCTTCAAAGCTGCCGCCTCCTTCTCTATAGTAATTCAAATATATTTTATACCATATTTCTACTCTTGTCAACAACAATTCTAAATTTTTTATTTAAATTAATATCTTTTTTACTATTAACGCGCCTTTTAAGTATATTTTTTCTTCCTTTGGGATATATTATCAGGTGAATAAGCGGTTATATTTTTGAAGGGACTTGTTGATTATGGTAAAACACGAGACAATTAAAAAAGCGGTGGTATATGCTCTTATTCTTATCGGCGCGGTCGTATTCTTCAAATATCTTGCCTCGCTTTTCCTGCCGTTTATTATTGCTTTGGGTATTGCTTTTATACTGAACTACCCTATCAAGCTTCTTCACAGACGAACCGGTCTTTCAAAGCGCATACTCAGCGCCCTTACCGTATCAGCCGTAATTTTATTGCTCGGTTTTCTTGTTTTTCTGCTTATAAACCGTCTTATAAACGAGCTGAAAAGCTTTACCGTATCGCTTAGCGAAAACGCGGATAGGTATGTCTCGGATTTCTTTACGCTTGTAGACAAAATAACCGAGAAGATACCGTTTATTGACGCCGTAGGCGCTGACCTTTCCGAAACGGTCACAGAGGTTATTAAAAGTATGCTTGCGGCGGTAACCTCACGGCTTCCGGGTGTCATCGCGGACATAATTTCTATGCTGCCTCATATACTTTTGTTTGCCGTTATTATAATACTCGCCTCCTATTATTTTTGCGCCGATTTTGACAAAATTAAGGGAAATATTCTCTCGTTTCTTCCGCAAGGCGCGAGAAACGCGCTCTCACGATTCAAAAGGCGACTCACTGATACAGGTCTTAAATATCTTAAAGCGTGCGCTGTTATGCTCGTTATTACCTATTTTGAGCTACTGGTCGGATTCCTTATGCTCGGTATTCCGTACGCCTTTTCGCTTTCGCTCTTGGTTGCGGCGGTGGATATGCTTCCCATCTTCGGCGTCGGAACTGTGCTTGTGCCGTGGGCGATATGGTGTAAGCTTTCCGGCGATACGTATACCGCGATAGGACTTCTGATTATTTTCGCTACGGTAACTGTAATCCGCCGTTTTATTGAGCCAAAGGTTATAAGCACAGGGATAGGGCTTTCTCCGATAACTACCCTTTTCGCCATGTACGTAGGATTTCGCCTTTTTGGACTTACGGGTCTTTTCTTTTCACCCTTGGCGGCTATTCTAATATTACACGCCTTGCCCGAGGAGCTGGCTAAAAAGCTCGGTTTTTCAGGCGGTGGAGAGTCTGAAAAGGAAGCCGTCGAAGCAAGGTCTGAGCAGTAGTGGAGAAATATTTGAAAAAACACTTAAAAAATATAAGAAAGCTATTGACAAACACAAACGTTTGGTGTATAATATTAAGGAATTAATGTAAAGTTCCTTTGCAGATAGCGAGGGGAGGGATATAGAGTGGCAGAAGTCAGAATCAAGGACAATGAATCTCTTGAAAATGCGCTCCGCAGATTTAAGAGACAGGTAACCAAGTCGGGCATAATGGGCGAAATGCGCAAGAGAGAGCACTACGAAAAGCCGAGCGTAAAGCGCAAGAAGAAGTCCGAGGCAGCAAGAAAGCGCAAATACAAATAATTTCGTTTTCGTGCCAAAAAGCAAAATAAAAGGGTTGTTGCAAAGGGCGATAACCCTCTTTTTGTTTTTTAGCGAAGAAAGGCAGTTCATATTTTGAAGAAAAACGACTTACTTACCGTCACGGTGACAGATATAAACCATATGGGACTTG
>SVUD01000084.1 GCA_015063445.1 Oscillospiraceae bacterium | reverse complement strand
GAAGCCCTCGAGGGCGGTTGAAAGAGTTGCGTAGTAGGAGCCGACGGTTTTCTCGGAAGGATTATCCAGTATCATACCGGCGTAGTCAAACACGGGGGAATAACGGCTGCGCTGACGCAGGAAGCTTTCGAGGTCGTTCTTCTGACGGTTGACAATGTTTGATATCTGAAGGATAGTAAACATATCCTTCGTGAAGTTAAGCTCGGGAACGTTGCCGTCTTCGAGCATACCCCATATAACGGATTTAATGATTGACTGAGCGCCTTTGCTCCATTGCTGCTGGTCGCCGTTTCCTATCGGGCAAAGAATGGAGGCTATTTCGTTGATATATACGCCTACTCGGTCGTGAATGTTCTCGTCGTGCGTTTCGTGATATTCTTGATATAAGTCCCATATCAAGGACAAGGGATTATATCTGTCTGAAACGTGAGGATTACGGAGGTCGAGCTTTATGACGTTATAACCTTCCTCGGCGAGCATCGCTGAGTGCTTGCTGTAAAGCTCGCCCTTGAGGTCGTTAATAACCATAGAGGATTTCGTTTTACTCTTAGCGTTCATCTGAATGGTAACGCCAAGGTAGAAAGCGGATTTACCGGTACCTGAAGTACCGACGACTAAGCTGTGCTGCTCTTTGACGGTTGATACGAAAAGCTTCTTTCTATGGAGCCGGGATTTTACGACGTAGCCTTCAGCCTCGATTTCGGGAAGCTTCTCGAAATCGTAGCAACCGTAGCGCTTTGCCATTTCGTCTACCGTTTGCCAGCGTGAATTACCAAACGCATCAGAGTCAGCAGTATCGACGCGGTTAATAGTCTTTGAGAAATTGAACATTTCATATTTAGCCATAGTGTATATAGCTATGCCTGTCAAAAAAGCGAAGCAGATACCGCAGGTAATCCAGAAGGATTTTTCGGCAAATATTCCGTCATAAAAATCGACGAAATTTGATATTAAAAAATGGAAAATTAAATACGGAAAAACGATAGAAATAATCGCAAATAAACCGAGAGAAATTCCCAAAATAATTAGATTTTTCTTAGTCATAAATTGTAGCCTTCTGTTCTTGAATTAGTTTTTGTTTATATTCCTCGTCCGACATACCTTGCACTTCTATTGACTCGTTGGCGCCGTCGAAAAACACGTTCATCACGGAAGTAGCCAACTTTGATAATCCTCTGCCTATTATAGCCTTGCGGTTTTTTGGGGATAGTTTAGAGTCTTGCCAAGCTCCATTTACGTAACCGTTTTTTTCTTCAAGCTTTGTTTTGCCTACGGAATAGGTTTTCAATTGTTTGAGAAGGGTATTGCCTAAGCGAGCATCAAGCTCGTTTTTTCTGCTTGAATAGAAATTACATACATTATCCGGGATATTCTTTATGTGATTATCTCGGTAGAGCTTAAACAGCTCTGCCTGAGAGCTCATAAGTCCGTCTGTATAGGCATCGTGTTTTTTTCTTAATTCTGTATTATTAGTCATTATAAGGTTGACAAAATCGTCGACGAGCTTCTTCTGGTCTTTATCGAGTCTGGCATATTGAAAATGTCCGCCCTCGATTATAGAATCGGCTTTTTCTACAAAGCGATTGAAAAGAGATTTGTCGGATTTGATAACCGAGAGCAATCCTTCACGCAGTTCGCCGCGAAACGAAAGATATTCGAGAGAGTTGTTTGAAAAAGAATGTATAATAGAAGCTTTAAAAGCGTCCATAGAGGTCGTAGAGAGCATACCTCTCTGAGTGTATTTTGGATTTCCGAATTTATCCAAACGTGAGGGCATGTCTTCCCAAAAGGAGAAGTGTATATGATGATTCTCTGTGTTTGTGTGCAAAGCAGCGTGCCAATTTATATTTTCGTAGTCCATAGAGGAGCTTTTGAAAAGTGCCGGGAGATTTTCTCTGAGTATCTTTTCGGCATCGGCTTTATTGGAGCAAAATTTATCTCCGATTTCAGGAGTAAACGAGAGTATTGCGTGCCAAACAATAGAAGGAGTTTTGTGTAATTTATTTTTAATTTCTTCGGTATTTTCTTCTGGATTTTTTGTGAAAATTCCTGTGCTTCCGGGACGCTCCCCTTCGTATCCAAGAATATCTCGACCGGTGGCGGAGCTATCCTCTAAAAGTGCCTTTAATTTATCAGATAATTCTCGGTCTGATTTATCTGCGGCGCCGGTTCTGTCTTCGTAATCTATTATATTAAAATTTGTTTTACAACGGAAGAAACTGTTTTCTTCCGAGTGAGTATCACTGGGGCAGAATTTACAGTTAAAAATAATACTTGGGCTTCCCATTATTTATCCTCTTTTTTTGAAGCGGAGAGCAGCTGATTGATATAGGCTTGCTTATCCGATTCAAAGCGTTCTGGCAGACTTTCCTTGAATTTTTCGAGTAGAGCTTTGTCTAGGCGAATACCGTTGGTCTGAAGGAAAAATTCAAATTCCTGAATAAACGAGCCGAGCATCTGCTCTTGTATTGTTTGCAGGACTTGTATTTTTTTCATATTGAAAAGCATCTTATATTCAAAATCGGAAAGCTGAGCCGAAACAGCCTCGGATACCTTTTTGACTATTTCTCTTGTGTTGGCGTTGACCTCGGGGGTTTTCTTTCCGGATATATATGGAAGCCCGCGCTCGAGCGCGTCGTTGAGCATCGCATTAGCGGAGGCATAATGCCCCTGCTCTTTTATCTCATTTATCATATCTAAAATTTTAGGTTTTGTTACTCTGACACGGAGTTCGTGGGATACGGTTTTCTTAGCCATACTTAATCACCTCTAATAATTGTTTCAAACAGGAAGGTACGGAAAACTGGGTTTCCGCCCCTTGAGCGCCGGGGCGCTCCTTCGGCAAGCTACCGCTGGCGGCAGCTTGCCCGCAAAATTCTTGCGGGGTAATGACGGTCGGACTCTGCGGAGTCCTTCCCTCTTTTCAAGGTAAAAATAATCCTCTTTTATCAGATTATTTTATTTAATCTATATTATACACGAAACAACTGCGGTTGTCAATAGTCAATTCGTGGGTTTTGAAAGGAAGCAGGATAAGAAGGAGTGCGGCAAAAATGTGGATAGAAAAATAGTAAAAGCTTTCAAACAAGCCTTTAACCGATTTGTGTTTTACAAAAAAATTATATCCTTATTTTTGCCACACACTTGACAAATAAAATAATATGTGATATTATATTGTCAAGTAGAGAGATTTTCGGAGTCCGAAAACTCTATGCGGCTTGCAGCCGAGGGAAACGAGGAGCGGCAGCTGGACTTCTTGCTCGGTGAGTAAAATGAAAGGAGTAAAGTAAATGACAGGTGAACAGCAGTATACAAATATGATAGAGCCTCTTGTGGAGTTCTTCAATGCCTACCTTATTCCTACCTTGTTTACTATTGCGGCGGCGGTATTTCTCGTGCTCGGAATAATAAACGGTATTCGTATGGCTAAGGCATCTACCGATGAGGAAAAGACGAAAGCAAAGAAGGCTCTTATCGGTGAGCTTATAGGAATGGTAGTGTGCGTAGTGTCCGTATGGCTTGCGCCCTTGCTTATGGACTTCCTTATGAGCGTCTTCTCGAACGGTGAGTTGTCACGTTATTAAGACAAGACGGCGCTTTGAGCTTGTCTTACATATCCTGTTCACGGGAACAAGGTTATGTCGCGAGGCACGCCTCGGCACCAAGCTTGGTATTTGAATTATGTGAGCTTGGCGCCGGGGCGTTCTTTGTATCTGACCGATGAATAATCCTTATGGGAGCCTCGGCGAGCCGTGGCCGCTCTGAATCGCAGCTCGGCGCCGGGCTTGAGCGAGCCGCTCTTCCCTTCTGCCGGGGCGGAGCTTTAAAACGCTTTTTCTCAATATTTCAGTATTATTACGGAATTACTGAATAAATACCAATCGGAAACCCACTCGAATATTTATTTAGTAATTTTACGGATTTAACAAATAAATCCTTTGATAAATGTGATAAGGCGTATTTTTATGTTATTTTAGTAATGTTACGGAAATAATATAAAAATACGATTTATCGAGTAAAATGTTAAACTATTAAAATGATAAAATAGTAATTTAGTAATTTAGTAAAATATTATTTCAGTAAAATATTAAAATTACTGAAAAAATCATTGACAACTGCTTGAAATTGTGATAGAATATAAGTGCAGAAAAACTTATATTTAAAGGAGAGAAACGAATGGCAAATAAGATTTGCTTCATCAATCAGAAAGGCGGCGTTGGAAAGACGACGACTACGATGCAGACTGCGGCGTACCTCACCAAGAACGGCAAGCGTGTTCTTATGGTAGATATGGACCCGCAGGGCAACCTTACGTCCTACGTAGGAGTATCCACGGAGGATAGAAACACAATAGCCGAGCTGCTGCTCGGAGAAGCGAGCTTCGAGGAAACGGTGCAGAATACGCCGTATGGCGACATAGTACCGAGCGACGAGGTTCTGGGCTTTAAGGAAATGGTTATAACGGGAAAGGTAGGACGTGAGCTTCTTCTATCCAAGGCTCTGAAGGCTGCGAGCGAGAGGTACGACTACGTTC
>SVUD01000083.1 GCA_015063445.1 Oscillospiraceae bacterium | reverse complement strand
CGTCACCCTCAGCAACCTTGTACTGCTTTCCACCTGTTACGAAAATAGCGAACATGAAAAAGCACCTCACTTTCAGTAAGAAATCGCTACGTTAGGCGCCGGCAAAAAGCCAAACTTCTGAGCCTAAACATAAGCGTCAAGATATTTTATCACAAAGTTTGTCCAATGTCAATAGTTTTTAGTAAAAAAGTTTGTATAATTTGCACTTTTTTAGGGTTTAAACTATTCTTCCTCACAACCCTCACAGGAAGCGCAGTTTCCGTCGCAAAGCTCGATATCTCCAAGCTTCTCTCCGCAAGCGGGACAAACAACGTCAGCAATTTCAAGATTCTCGTCAACGCAGATAATTTCACCGCATGAAGGGCATACGAATTCATCGTATCCCGAGTCATCATCTTCAAAATCGTTATCGAAATCCTCTTCAAACTCCTTGTCAAAATTCTCATTCTCTTCGTCGCCGATATAGAAATCGTCCTCAAGAAGTCCAAGGTCCTCGTCTATCTCTTCGATATATTCACGCAGCTCGCCGGTTTCAGCCTCCAGCTCTTCAATTTTCTCCGACATATCCATAAGAAGCTCGAGCATTTTGGAAATTATCTTTCCCTCTTTGCTGTCATCGGAAATCTCATATCCCTCAGCGAGTCCCTTAATATATGCTGCATTTGCCTTGATATCCATAATTATTATCTCCTTTTAATATTTATAGAAAGCAGGGCTGTCCTTAAAACCGTGACAGCCCCGTTTGATCGAAATTATAGTAAATGCTTAAAATTATACTCTTTCAACGTAATCGCCGGTTCTGGTATCGATCTTAAGAACGTCGCCTTCGTTGATGAAAATCGGAACCTTAACAACAGCGCCTGTCTCAAGCGTAGCAGCCTTAGTTACGTTAGTAGCCGTATCACCCTTAACGCCGGGCTCGGTCTCTGTAACCGCAAGTTCTACAAATGTAGGAGGATCAACTGCAAAAACCTTACCTTTGAAGGAAGAGATCTTACACATCATTTCCTCTTTTACAAACTTGAAGTTATCTTCAACCATATCGCGAGAAATGAGGGTTTCCTCCCAAGTCTCAGTATCCATGAAGTGATAAAGATCACCGTCATCGTAAGAATACTGAAGATCTCTGCGCTCGATAACCGCGTTCTCAAACTTTGCAGTGGGGTTGAAGGAAGCCTCACGGGTTGCACCCGTCATAACGTCCTTATACTTGGTTCTTACGAAAGCAGCGCCCTTGCCGGGTTTAACGTGCTGGAATTCGATAACCTGATAAACCTTACCCTCCATCTCGAAGGTAAGACCGTTCTTAAAATCACCTGCTGTAATCATATTTGATGTTCCTTTTCTTGGCGAATTTCGGTTTTTGAAATACGGTCCGCCACAACCGATTTAATCTTATGAGCAGCGGCTCACAACATATACACAAACATTTTACTATATTTTTTTGTAATTTGCAATAGGTATTTGAAATATTTTTGACTTTTTTGCAAAAAAACTTCGTTAAATTATCTCAATAAGCTCTTTTGTTGAATGCGTGAAGTTGTAATTTCCGTTTTCCGTTACCGCAACCATATCTTCAATACGACATCCGTACTTGCCGTAGAGATAAATTCCGGGCTCAACGGTTACTATTTCACCCACTCGAAGCTTTCTTCCCGCACCCGCCTTTGAAAGTCTTGGAGTTTCGTGAATAAACAGACCGACGCCGTGACCGAGCGAGTGACCGAATGCTCCCTTATATTCCTCAAACGAGTCGATATAATTTCTTGCGACGTCATCGCATTCCTTACCGTCGGCGCCTGCTTTAACAGCTTCAAGACCGAGCCTCTGAGCCTCAAGAACCGTAGCATAAAGCTTCTTTATCTTTTCATCGGCTTTTCCAATGACTATCGTTCTTGTCATATCCGAGCAATAACCCTTATACTTTGCTCCGAAATCCATCGTGAGAAATCCCGGCTTAAGCTTAACGTTTCTCGGCGTACCGTGAGGCAAAGCCGATGCATCACCGGATACCGCTATCGTTTCAAACGCAAATCCGCTCGCTCCCGATTTTCTCATAAAGTATTCAAGCTCGGCAGCAACCTCGATCTCCGTCATATTAGTATTTATATGCTTTACAAGCTCCGAGAACGCATAGTCTGTTATATCCTGTGCCTTCTGCATCAAAGCAATCTCGGACTCGTCCTTTATCTCTCTTAACTCTTCTATGGCATTCCCTACACTGATAAATTCACAGTCCGGATACGTTTCCGCATACTTCTTATAGGTTGCAAACGAAACGCTGTCACCCTCAAATCCAACTTTCTTGCAGGACTCTTCCTTTAAAGTGTCGGTTATGACCTTAGTTCTGTTTTCGGGCATCATAATCTCAAATTCGGGATAAGCCTCATTCTGTGCCATTTCGTAATATCTGAAATCGGTTATAAGCAACGCTTTATGCATAGTTATCAACAATAAACCGTCCGTAAAAGCAAATCCCGAAAGATAATGCTGATTCAATTCATCAAGAACAACGATTGCGTCGAGTCCTCTTTCTTTGAGAACATTTCTCATTTTATCAATTCTTGTCATAATAATTCTCCATATAATATTTTTTCATCTTCAAAGCATCGTCGCTCTGTGTGCCTGCCGATTCGCAGATAACTGTCGGACTGTATCCGCCATTAATTATTGCCTCAGCAAACGGCTTGTAATCCGGTCCGAATACCGTGTCCTCAAAGGTAAGATGTCTCTTCTCTCCCTTATCCGTCCATTCTATCTTTGAAAAGTGACAATGCAGATTTTCCGCCACTTCTCTACCTAACGCACGTTCTATGCGTTCAAAAACTCGCAAAAAATCTTCACTCGTTTTAAACACTCCGCAATCTCTTGCATTCAAATGTCCGAAATCAACCACCGGAACAAGCTTTGAATCTATTCTGCAAAGCTCGAGAACCTCTTCGAGCGTTCCGAGCTGATTTTTCTTTCCCATGGTCTCAATTCCGATTTTTATTCCGTAGGTATCGACTTCGTTGAGC
Organism: Oscillospiraceae bacterium; assembly: GCA_015063445.1. The sequence continues at coordinate 1,683 of SVUD01000083.1, read as the reverse complement.
GTCCTAATAAGAGTATCTGCCGCAAGACGCATCGCTTCATCACGGGATATCTTTGCGCAAGAGCCACAGTGAACCACGATAGTCTTAGCCCCGAGCAACCTTGCCGCATCAAGACTTTCTCTTATGTATCCAATGCTTTTAAGCCGAGTTTCCGTAACGACGCCCGAAAGCGAAATAAAATACGGAGTATGATATGACATTTTTACATTGTGTGCCTTTGCTTCCGCTCCTATTGAGCTGAGCATGGCAGGACTTGCGGAAAGTCCGTTTCCTGCCTCATATTCGTATGCGTCGAGTCCTATCTCAGATATCCACGCAGGTGCGAAAAGCGTAGATTTATATCCGGCAAGAGCAAATGCCTCACTGTTTCCGCCGGGACCAAAAAATGCGCGCGACATTATTTTTTACCTCTCGCTTTCCGTTTTTCGTATTTTCTTAAAATAGGTTTTTCAAGCACCCTTTTGAATTTAGTGAAAATATCCTTTTTATCGTTTATGGGTGGAACAAGCGCAGAACGTATTTTGGAATTTTTCGCCGCCCAGACGTCAGTAAAAACCTGATCTCCCATAAGCATTGCGGAACCCTGTGTTGAACCGATGAGCTTTATAGCTTTAAGAACGTTTTTCTTAAAGGGCTTTTTGGCCTTTGAGAATGCAACGAGTCCAAGCTCTTTGTTAAATGTATTAACACGCTCGGCGTTGTTGTTGGAAACAAACGCAACGCCAATTCCCGCCTCTTTAAGAGATGCAAGCCACGCTTTAACGTGTTCACCGGGCAACGGATGCTCGTAGGGCTCAAGCGTATTATCTATATCAAGTATAAGTCCGTCTATACCGTTTTCTTTCAGAAATTCAACGGTAACCTCATCGAACGTATTAAACCTGAAATTAGGTTGAAGAGTAAACATAATTTAACCTTTCGGTGTTTTTATATCGAAAACGCAATATTGCGTCTTCTTAATCTTAAAGCATTGCCACAAATATAATACCAAAAAATACGATAATTGTCAACACAAAAGATTCAATATATTTTGCAATTCACCTTTAATAAACGCTTGTTTTGTGAGAATGTAAAAGATCCGGACAATTTCTCGCCCGGACCTTTTTCTATTCGAAAGTTATTAGTACATTTTAATTACATTCCTAATTTCTAATTACGAATTTAATCATTTGACAACCGATTCACGATAAGCCTTTGCGCTCACCGAGTACTTTATAAGAGCCTCAACTATTGCGGTAAGATTTGCGTTGTTAAGAGTCTTAGCGTATTCATAATAAGCATAGAGGTTATAGCTTTCGGTTACATTAGTTCCCTTTACCGTGAAGGTTACGTCGTCAAGCATCATGTACGCGTACATTACGATTTCTACGTAGCCATCACCTGCTATAACGGTTGCGTTTCTGTTTCCAACCTTGAAGGTAAAGTTGTCTGCTGTGTAACCTTCTGCAAGAGTGAATCTGAATGAAGGAACCTCGCCGAGATATACCGCAACGTCCGTGAAGTAGGTCTTATCGGTAGGCTTCTTTGCTTCGCCTGTGGGAATTACCTTGGTATATCCTTCAAGAAGGGTTGCAACCGTTGCCGACTTCTCTGCCTCTAAGGTGTTTCCGAAGTAGGTGTATGCCGCATTTGCGTATACAAGCATATCCTTCATAAGAGTCTTTGTCGTATCGTCGTAGCTGC
>SVUD01000018.1 GCA_015063445.1 Oscillospiraceae bacterium | reverse complement strand
TGCAATTCCCGCTTTCACTAAGGAATTCAACGACAGAACCAAGAATGATATCGGACTTATCATCCCCGTTATCATCACCGTTTACGCAGACCGTTCGTTCACTTTCATTACTAAGACTCCTCCCGCTCCCGTTCTTATCAAGAAGGCTTGCGGAATCGAGACAGCATCCGCTACTCCTAACAAGACTAAGGTTGCTAAGCTCACCAAGGATCAGGTTAGAAAAATCGCAGAAACAAAAATGCCCGACCTCAACGCTGCTTCTATCGAGGCTGCTATGAGCATGATCGCAGGTACTGCGCGCAGCATGGGTATTACTGTTGAAGAGTAATTGGAGGTAAATGAAAATGGCTAAAATGGGTAAAAAGTATAAGGCTTCTGTCGAGCTTTTCGACAAGTCCAAAATGTATGACACTGATGAGGCTCTCAGCCTCGTTTGCCAGACCGCAAAGGCAAAGTTTGATGAAACCGTTGAAATTCATATTCGTCTCGGCGTTGACTCCCGTCACGCTGACCAGCAGGTAAGAGGCGCTATCGTTCTTCCCAACGGTACCGGTAAGACTGTTAGAACTCTCGTTTTCGCTCGTGGCGATAAGGCTGATGCTGCTAAGGCTGCAGGCGCTGACTACGTTGGAGCTGAGGATATGGTTCAGAAGATCACAACCGAGAACTGGTTCGAGTTCGACGTTGTTATCGCTTCTCCCGATATGATGGGCGTTATCGGACGTCTTGGTAAGGTACTTGGTCCTAAGGGACTTATGCCTAACCCCAAGGCAGGAACCGTTACTCCCGACGTTGCTAAGGCAGTTACCGAAGCTAAGGCAGGTAAGATTGAGTACCGTCTTGATAAGACTAACATCATTCACTGCCCCATCGGTAAGGCTTCCTTCGGAGCTGAAAAGCTTACCGAAAACTTCAATACTCTTCTTGGCGCAGTTATCAAGGCTAAGCCTGCTGCTGCTAAGGGTCAGTACATCAAGAGCTGCGTTGTAGCTACTACAATGGGCCCCGGTGTTAAGGTAAACTACACCAAGCTCGGTTAATTCGGGCTTAGGTATTTAGGCATAACCGAATAAAAAAAGGTGATGATATTGTTTAACTGCAGTATCTTCACCTTTTCTTTTTCTAAAATATATTGTCTAAGGTTGAAATTCGCAGAATTTCTTCCTTTTATTTTATTTTTTATTCTATGCTCCCTCGCTTCCTCTCGCTGTATTTTTATACAGCTTCGGGGCACGATGAAGCATTTCTGCTCTAAATCCCGTTGCCCGTCCTCTTCTCTTCTGCTCGGTTAATTCGGGCTTAGGTATTTAGGCATAACCGAATAAAAAAGGTGATGATATTGTTTAACTACAGTATCTTCACCTTTTCTTTTTCTAAAATATTTACATTAAAACCAATTGTAATCGGAATCGGATTTTTCAAATGGCTTATATTTATCTTTAAAGGCTATTGCTATACACGAGCCGACAACCTCTTTTGCGCCGAGACCTTTTATAAGCATGGCGCACGCCCCCATAGAGGCGCCGGTTGTTACTATATCGTCAAAAAGAATAACTCGCTTTCCTTCAACGCTTGGATGCTTTTTCAAGTATTCAAATTCGGCATTTTTAATTCTTTCTTCACCGTGAACCTTTTTCTGCGGTGTTTTTAGCTTTGAAGCGAGAAGCTTAACGTGCTGAATTTCGAGCTTTTTAGCGATTGCTTTTGCTATTTCTTCAGAATGGTCGAGTCCGTATTCAAGCACTCGCGAGCGTTTTCTCGGCACGTTTGTTATTACGTAATCCTCATATTTTAAAGAATTCTTTATCGATACTATAACCTCATCGCTTACAAGGTTGATGAGATCACGTCTTTTAACTCTTTTTACGTTATATATAAGCTCATTTGCGGCAACCCTTTCGTTTGGGTCGACGGACGGCTTATACCTGAATACCTTCACAAGCTTGTGTACCGTGTGTTTTTCAAGATATTCATTAGGACATTTGCACTCTATCAAGCTTTTAAAGCAAACGGAACATTTCCTATCTTTAATATTTTCGTATTCCTTCATACACTCTTTGCATAACGCTCTATCGCTTATATCAAGCTTTGTTCTGCACGAAACGCATTTGGGAACTGTCATATAAAAGAGGATTTTCTTAAAAAAGTCTTTCATTTTCTTCCTTATATAATATATAAACGGGGACAACTCAAATGAGCACCCCGTTTACACTATTTATTTTGCTGTCTTTGGAAAGCTATCCTTAAGTCCTACTATGCGGTTAAAGGTATTTTCGTGCTTAGTATCCTTAACGAAATATCCGCATCTGACGAACTGGAATTTATCAGAGGGCTCAGCCTCAGCAAGCGAAGGTTCAACCTTACATCCCTCAATCTTTATAACAGACGACGTGTTAAGATAATCGTCATAGGTCTTATCCTCGGGAATATCGCCTGTATTTTCAATATCAAAGAGGAAATCATAAAGCATTACGGTTGCATCGGACGAATGATCCTTTGAAAGCCAATGTATAGTTCCCTTTACTTTTCTTCCGTCAACGGGCATTCCGTTACCTGTTTCAAGGTCTGCAGTACAAAGTATTTCAACTACGTTTCCGTTCTCGTCCTTGATTATCTCATTGCACTTAACGATATATGCGCCCATAAGACGAACCTCACCGTCAGGCTTCATTCTGAAGAACTTAGGCGGAGGAACCTCGGCAAAGTCGTCAGCGTCTATATAAAGCTCTCTTGTGAAGGCAACCTTACGTGTTCCGGAATTTTCAACCGTGGGATTGTTGGGAAGCTCGAAATACTCCACTTTATCCTCGGGATAGTTCGTAACCGTTACCTTTATGGGATGGAGAATAGCGATTTTTCTATTTGCGGTAGCGTTAAGCTCCTCTCTGATACAATGCTCGAGAAGCTCGTAATCAACGATGCTGTATGATTTAGCAACGCCAGCGCGCGCTACAAAATCAAAGATAGCTGACGGTGTGTATCCTCTTCTGCGAAGTCCGCAAATCGTAGGCATTCTCGGATCGTCCCATCCGTCAACAAGTCCCGTCTCAACAAGCTTTCTGAGATAACGCTTCGACATAACCGTATGAGTTACGTTAAGACGAGCAAATTCTCTCTGCTTGGGGTTGGGATTATTGTTAATGCCGATATTCTCTATTACCCAATCGTAAAGAGGTCTGTGGTTTTCGAATTCTATTGAGCAGAGCGAGTGTGTAATTCCCTCCATAGCGTCTTGGATAGGATGAGCATAGTCGTAAAGAGGATAAATGCACCACTTATCGCCCTGACGGTGATGAGAAAGATGAGCAATTCTGTATATAGCCGGGTCTCTCATATTCATATTGGGAGATGCCATATCTATCTTTGCGCGGAGAGTTTTTGATCCGTCCTCAAACTCACCGTTCTTCATTCTCTCAAAAAGATCTAAATTTTCTTCTACGCTTCTGTCTCTGTATGGGCTGTTTTTTCCCGGAGCGGTAAGAGTTCCTCTGTACTCACGAAGCTCGTCCGCAGAAAGATCACATACGTATGCCTTTCCGTCTTTTATAAGCTTTACAGCATACTCATAGCACTTATCAAAATAATCAGAGCCGTAGAATACACCGCCCGTAGGCTCGCATCCAAGCCACTTTAGGTCCTCGTAAATGCTCTCAACGTACTCGTTATCCTCTTTTGCGGGATTGGTATCGTCATAACGAAGATTAAAAAGACCTCCGTATTTTTTCGCCGTCATAGCGTTTATCCATATAGCCTTTGCCGATCCTATATGAAGATATCCGTTAGGCTCCGGCGGAAATCTTGTATGAATCTTAAGCTCGGGATTCTCAGCAATATCAGCATCTATTATATCGTGTATAAAATTACTTCTAAGCTCTTCCATTTATTTATATTTCCCTTCTGTTGTAGAACGAATCTTTAGTGTTTTTTAGAGTTGTAGGACGCCCGTGCCCCGAATATACGGTAAGGTGATCGGGGAGCGCAAACAGCCTTTTAAGTGAATGCAAAAGCGCTATTCCGTCACTTGTCGGTAAATCGTATCTTCCGAAAACTCCGTCGGCAAATAATGTGTCACCTGTAAATATAACATCTTCGGTCTTAAAGCTTACCGAACCCGCAGTATGCCCCGGCGTAGCTATAACGCAAAACGTTTTACCAACAGTTTCAACGGTATCGCCGTCATTTACAGTCGCATATTCACCGCTATATGAGTTTATGTTACCGTCCAAAAACTCGGAACAATTCATTTCGGGCTTCGACATTATTTCAGCGTCCTTTTCGGATATAATCACACGAGCGCCTCTTTTTAAATAAGAATCAATTTCCCAAAAATGATCAACGTGACCGTGAGTCAGAAGAACGTATTCCGCCTTAAGATCACCGAGCTTTGTATAAACCGAAATTGCATCTTCATAAGAAACCGAGGGATCTATTACCGTGAAGGCATCATCCGAGAGAACAATATAACAGTTAGATGAAAAAATCCTCGGATTTTGCAGCGTTATAATCTCCAAATTGCGATACTTCCTTACATTAAACATAAAAACACATTATATTGTATCACATTTTTTCAAAAAAGTCCAGCATTTTTTTATATATACGTCACTTTTGTAATATTTTTTTCATAAACTGCTAATGTATATCGGCAATATCCATCCACTGAGCATTAAGTAAATGAATTTGCTTCGGTATTAATCAAAAAAGGAGACGGGTAATATGGGAAAAACGATCATTACATTTGATTCTGTAACTTATGCGCTGAAGGCGAGAAAATTATTGACGAAGGCGGGTATAAACGCCAAGATTGTAAAGATTTCAGGTGAGCTCTCTAAAGGATGTACTCACGGAGTTGAAATTTATCCAAACACCTTTTTTGATTCCATAAGTATACTAAAGCAATCCGAAATAGATTACTCGGTATACAACGGATAAGAAGCGGTTTAGAATATGATTTATCTTGACAACGCTGCAACAACTTTTCCAAAGCCCGAGACTGTTATAAAGAAAACCGAGGAATTTATAAGAAAATATTGCGCTAACTCCGGCAGAAGCTCACATTCGCTCGCTATAAAAACCGACGAGGAAATTTATCGCGCAAGAGAATCTGTGGCAGAGCTTTTATCATTCCCAAATCCCGAAAGAGTGTGCTTCACCACCAATGCCACCTACGCGCTAAATATAGCGATAAAGTCCTTTATAACCAAAAAATGCCACGTTCTTATTTCAGATATCGAGCATAATTCTATTCTAAGACCTATTTACAAGCTTAAAGAAAAAATAGGAATTGAGTATTCGGTTTTTTCAACCGACGGCGATATAGAAAAAAATATACAAAACGCGCTTCATGAGGATACCTACGCAATAATTACAACACTAACTTCAAACGTCACGGGAAAGGAAATTCCCATTCAAATTCTTTCAAATGCCGCAAAAAGATATAATTTGAAGCTAATTGTTGATGCTTCTCAGCTCATTGGACACAAGGAAATAGACGTTATGAAAACTCACTGCGATGCGATTTGCGCCCCCGGTCACAAGGGGCTTTTCGGTATTCAGGGCGCAGGTTTTGCGGTATTTGTGACAGAGCCTCCCTATGAAACGATAATTGAGGGGGGCAGCGGTAATGAATCGCAAAACCCGAATATGCCTCGCCGCCTTCCCGAAAGATTTGAGGCAGGGACGCTTCCCGCTCCTTCAATAGTGGCTCTCGGAAGCGGTATTGATTATTTGAAGGAGATAGGCATTTCCAAAGTGGAAAACAGGATACGGTATCTTACAGAAGAGTTTTACGAAGAGCTTCAAAAAAACAAGAGGCTAAAGATTTATGCGGCGGAAAACGGTATTATTTCATTTGCTATTCCCGATATCAATTCGCACAAGGTAGCAAGTTTTTTAGATAAGCGCGACATATGCGTAAGAAGCGGTTTGCACTGCGCTCCTATGGCACACTCGAAGCTCGGGACTCTGAAAAACGGACTTGTGAGAGTCAGTCTTTCTATTTTCAACACAACGGACGATGCGTTATATATATCGCGTGTCCTTGGTGAAATATAAAGCTTAATCCATAAAATTACGGCAGAGGCACTGTTTCTTTGACAATGCTTCCGCCGTTTTTATTAGGTTGCGCTTTATCACGCAGTCTATTTGATCTTTATTTATATATTTTTTGATTCTGCATACGCAAAACGTATTTTATGGAATTTACTACTCGCCACTGATATTTAACGTAAGACTCTCCGCTGCAATCAACGATAATGTCCGCATACTTTTTATAAAGAGCGCATCTTTCATCGTACAGATCGCGAAGCGTTTGCCCGGGCTTTAAAACTACTCCGCGTTTTGAAAAATCGCCGAGCCTTTTTTCTATAACCTCGTACGAGCAATACAGATATATGATTTTACCGCGTGATTTATAGTGCTCCATTACCTTTGGATAGTAAACGGCACTGCCACCCGTGGCAAGAATAAAGTCATCTGCATCAATAGAAAGAAGAGCGTTTTCCTCCATCCTCATAAATTCCTCGACGCCGAATTCCTCGATAAGCTCATGAAGCTTCTTGCCATACATTTTTTCAATAACTCTGTCACCGTCGATGTTTCTCATTTGGAGCTTTTTCGCTATAGCACGCCCCATACAGCTTTTTCCACATCCCGGCATTCCTATAAGAGTAAATACCATTTTCTGCCTCGTTTTTTATCTGTGTTTTCGAATTCTAATCTATTTCAATTATAGTTTTTGTTTTTGTTTCTATTATTTCGGAAGAAGCAGGAGAAATGACAAATTGCTTCGTTTTTTCCGATTTTATAAGCGATTCGGAAACCGACGAAAACGTTACTTTCATTTCCTTTTCCGAGTTGTTAATCACCGTAAAAAGAGACTTGCCGTTCTTTCCTCTTGAGAAAACAAGCCTTTCGTTATCCATATATACGAGAGAAAACTCACCATCCCTGTAAACCTCGCGAGAGCGCCTTATAGCGCCTATTTTTTTATAAAAATCACGAATTTCTCCATTTCCGCTTTTCCACGGATAAGGTCTTCGGTTAAATGGATCCTTATATCCCTCAAGTCCGACCTCGTCACCGTAAAACACAGTAGGAAGTCCCGGAACGGTCGCAAGTATAACGTAAGCCATTTTTAATAGAGCGATTCCATTTGTTTTCTGCTTTTTATCAAGAGACATATTGGCAAGCTCATCGTTGCTTTTTCCTTTTGCGCTATCTCCTGCAAGCATAGTAATAATTCGCTCGGTATCGTGCGTTCCAAGCAGATTCATCTGCATATTTCTTACACGTATGGGAGCGTTAAACATTACGTCAAGAAATTCATATTCGAGAGCTGTTTTATCCTTTTCCTTAAGAAATGATATAATGCCCGTACGCAACGGATAATTCATAACGCCGTCAAGCTCGCTGCCAAGATAGTAATGCTTTCTTTTATCGTATGCGATTTTGTTAGACGCATCCTCCCAGACCTCTCCGTAAAGGAGCGTTGGTTCGGTAGCTTCGAGCATTTTCGACTTTATCTTGGATATAAACGAATCCGACAGTTCGTCTGCTACGTCAAGCCTGAAGCCCGCAATACCGAGTCTTGAATACTTCTCTATCACGCCGCCGTTTCCAGCGATGAATTCGCCGCATTCTCTTATATCCGGATTTATTCTCGGCAATATTTTTATTCCCCACCAGGACGTATATTTATCCGGAAAGCTCTGAAAATCGTACCATTTGTAATACGGCGATTCCTTAGATTGATACGCTCCGAGCGTTTTATATCTTCCCTCGCGATTGAAATACACGCTATCCGAGCCCGTATGATTGAACACTCCGTCAAGAATTATGCCGATATCTCTCTTTTTGGCTTCTGAAATAAGCTTTTTCAGCGCCTTTTCACCGCCGAACATTTCATCGACCTTCATATAGTCGCCGGTATCGTATTTATGATTGGAGTAAGCTTCGAATATCGGGCTTAGATATATAAGAGTAGTTCCGAGTGATTTTATATAGTCAAGCTTCTCGATAATTCCGTAAAGGGTTCCGCCGAAGAAGGTATTGTTTTCAAGGTGCGCCCCGGGGTAAGGCGGATATTCGGGAATCGCGCCCTCCCATTCATCCATAAGAATTGCATCATCTCGAACGGGAACGCTTCCACCTTTATTAAACCTATCGACGAAAATATGATATATTATGCCGCCATAATACTTTTCCGGCTCAGGATATTCAAAATTAACGACCGAAAATTGAAAATGATTTCCGTATTCATTCTCAGAAAGAACAAGCTCTCTTCCCTTGCCCTTCATTCCAAAAAGACTGCCCGCGATACATTCTATATCGAAAGAGAAAAAGTAAAGTCCTACCGGAAGCTTTTCAAGTCTGATTCGGTATACGTCATTTTCCAAATCGGATGATACATGCGAGCATTCGCTTTTTTTAAAAAATGAGACGGATTCATTATAAAGCTTCAGAAAAACAGAAACTACTCCCAGCGTACGCGGGAGCAGTATTCTGAGTTCTGCTCTTTTATTTAACTCGAACGCTCCCGTGCCAAGCTCCTTGCCGCTGTGCAGGTAAAGAACCTTTCCCGACATACGCGAGACATCCGAAAATGAAATTCTAAAGGATTTCACAAAATAAACCTCAAAATGAACTTTTAAATTTTTATTTTATTGATAGGCTCGGCATGCCATATCTCAGACGCATACTTACTTATACTGTTATCAGAAGCAAACGTTCCGCTCGTCGCGGTATTCATAAGTGACATTCTGCTCCAATTCTCACGGTTAGCATAATCCTTCATTGCTTTTCCGTAAGCATAGGTATAAGAATCAAAATCGGCAAGACACATAAAGGGATCGGCAACACCGTATCCGCCGTTGATAAGATAATCGGCGATATGCGAGAAGTCCTGACCGCCAATGGGCTTATTGAATCTATCAACAACGCGCTTAAGCTTATCGGAGCGATGATAGAAGTCACGCGATACGTATCCGTTTCTCCAAAGCTCCTCAACCTCGGGGGTATTAAGACCAAAGATATAGATATTATCTCTGCCCGTTGCGGCAAGGATTTCAACGTTTGCACCGTCGAGAGTACCCATAGTAAGAGCGCCGTTCATCATAAGCTTCATGCAACTCGTACCGCTGGCTTCCTTGCCCGCGAGAGATATCTGCTCGGATATATCCGCGGAAGGAATAAGAACCTCAGCCATGGATACGTTGTATTCCTCCATAAATACGACCTTGAGTCTGTCTCGTGTGAGAGGATTACGCTCAAGCTCCTCGGAAAGAAACCATATAAGCTTGATAAGCTTCTTAGCCATAGCATAGCCCGGTGCTGCCTTACATCCGAAGATAAACGTCTGCGGAGGGATATCGGCATTGGGATTCTCAAGAATTTCGTTATAAAGAGAAATTATCTTAAGAACGTTAAGAAGCTGACGCTTATACTCATGCATTCTCTTTATCTGAACATCGAATATAGACGAAGGATCAATTCTCTTACCCGTCTTTTCGTATGCGTAATAAGCAAACGTTTCTTTATTATAATGCTTTATTTCCTCGATCTGCTTGAGAACCGATTTATCGTCCTTGAAATCGGCAAGCTTTATAAGCTGACTTGCATCCTCACGGTATTCACTGCCGATAAGCTCGTCAAGAAGCTTGCAAAGGCGGGGGTTAGAATAATTAAGCCACCTGCGGTGAACTACGCCGTTAGTTACGTTTGTAAACTTCCATGGCGTCATCTTCGCAAAATCGTGGAATATGGTTTTCTTAAGGATATCGCTATGAAGCTGAGAAACTCCGTTTACAGTGTGAGAACCGACAACAGAGAGGTTTGCCATACGAACCTGATTATAAGCAACGATAGCCATTCTTGAAATTCTATCCCAGTCACCCGGATAAAGATTCCAAAGATCTGCCGTAAATCTGCGGTTGATCTCGTTTACTATCATATAGATTCTCGGAAGCTTCATGCTGAACAGATCAACTCTCCAGCATTCGAGAGCCTCGGGAAGAACCGTATGGTTGGTATAGGATACGGTTTTAACAACGATTGCCCACGCATCGTCCCACGAGTATGAATAAACGTCCATAAGTATACGCATAAGCTCGGGAATGCAAAGTGCGGGGTGCGTATCGTTAATGTGTATCGCAACCTTGTTCTCAAAGTTTTTAAGAGATCCGTGCTCCGCAAAGTAATCGCTGATTATGCTCTGAAGCGATGCTGAAACAAGAAAGTACTGCTGAGTGAGACGGAGAAGCTTACCCTCGTCATAGTTATCGTTAGGATAAAGCTGCTGGGTTATTACCTCAGCGTTATTGCTATTTGAAAGGTTCTTCATGTATGAAGCCTGAGAGGTATAATTCATCACGGATGAATATGCCTGACGGGATCTCCAAAGACAAATCTTGTTTACGGCATTGGTAACAGTTCCGGGGATAAGAAGGTCGTAAGGAACAGCCTTTACCTCATCGTAGTCATAGTTCATAAACTTGACTTCGCCGTTTTCCCACTTCTCTTCTATTCTACCGCCAAATCTTACCGTAACGCTCTTCTCAGGACGGGGAACGAGCCATGCGCCTCCGCTTCCAAGCCAGCTATCAGGAAGCTCTACCTGCTCACCGTCAATTATCTTCTGTCTGAAAAGACCGTTTTCATAGAGGAGAGAATATCCGTTTCCCGCGTAGTCAAGCGCGGTAAGAGAATCCATAAAGCAAGCCGCAAGACGTCCGAGTCCTCCGTTACCGAGACCGGGATCAACCTCACATGCGTATACCTTTTCAAACGAAGAACCAAACTCCGAAAGAACCTCGCAAAGATCGTTATATATGCCAAGATTCATAGAGTCGTTCTTAAGCGCTCTTCCTACAAGGAATTCCATGCAGAGATAAAATACCTTCTTACCGTCAACAGCTCTTATACGCTTTCTGAAATCCGAGCGGTATTCAAGCATTATGTCTTTAATAGCGAGAACGGTAGCCTGATAAAGCTGATCGTCGCTTGCCAAAGAGGGATCGTATACGCCTCTTGTTACAAGCTTTGCTTCAATTCTCTCCTTAAGCTCTGATTTTGTGATTTTTCTCTTTTCTCCCCACGCGGGGCTTGAGGTTGTTTTCTTACCCATTGTATCTGTTACATCCTACCATTCTAACAATTTATTGTAAATTTTCATATATTTTTCCGCTGAAATTCCCCATGAGAAGTCAGAGGTCTTTGCTTTCATTACCAAAGCGTTCCACGCGTTCTTGTCCTTATAAACGTCAAGCGCCTTCTTTACGGTAAACAAAAGCTCGTGAGCATTATAATTATCAAAGGTGAATCCGTTTTCTCCCTCAGAACCGTAAGGCTTGATGGAATCGAACAAACCACCTACCGCACGCACTACGGGTACCGTTCCATAGGAGCAGGCGATCATCTGCGCAAGTCCGCAGGGCTCACTTCTCGAGGGCATAACGAAAATATCAGCCGACGCATACATCTTTTTGGAAATAACACGGTCAAACTTTATAAGAGCTCTGAGATTTGAATGCTTTTGCTCGAGAGCCTTAAACATATTTTCATAAGCCTCCTCGCCCGTACCGAGAATTACGAACTGTATATTCTCACGCAGAAGTTCATCTATTATAGCGGAAACGAGGTCAATCCCCTTTGCCGTAGCAAGTCTTGTTATCATAACCACGAGAGGAATATCGGGATTCTCGGGAAGTCCCACTTCTCTTTGGAACGCAAGCTTATTCTTAAGCTTACCCTCGGTAACGTTTTCCTTCGAATAAGGATATTCGATATCTCCGCCCGTTTCGGGTGAGAAATAGTTATAATCTATTCCGTTTATAACACCCTTAAGCTTTGCGCTTGCCTGATGTATGATATCGGCAAGTCCGAATGCGAAGAAATCGTGATGAAGCTCATACGCATAGTTGGGGCTTACCGTGGTGATGTAATCGGAAACCGCTATAGCGCCCTTCATAAGATTTATACATCCGTTATATTCAAGAACGTTTGAATATCCGTCAAGCGCAAAAATATCACCGATAATAGCGGAATCAAATTTACCCTGATACTCGATATTGTGAATCGTATAAACGGTTCTTATCCTCGAAAGAGACTGCATTGAAGCAAACTTCGTTTTAAGGTAAACGACGGAAAGCGCCGTCTGCCAATCGTTAGCATGAAGTATATCGGGGATATTATCCGTCTGGATGATGTATTCTATTACGGCAAGTGAGAAGAATGCGAATCTTTCCGCATCGTCAAACTCTCCGTAAAGCTTATTTCTGTTGAAGTAATAATTATTCTCCACAAAGTAATACGTTACCTTGCCGTTTTGAATTTTGTATATGGAAGCGCCTGTCTCTCTCCAGGAATATCTGAAGGAAATGTCCTTTACCTTAACAAGCTCCTTGCGGTAAACATCCTTCATAGTTCCGTAAAGCGGCATTATAACGCTAACCTCCGAATCGGGATTATCGTTTGCCACCGTTATGGGAAGCGCTCCAAGAACGTCGCCAAGTCCGCCGCTCGCGGCGTATGGATTGGCTTCGCTCGTAACGTATAATATTTTCATAAAAACTCCTTATTAATTAAACTCTTCTTCCCTTTTGAACGAAGAAAGGCATAGTTTTGTTACCGGAAAGCTTTACGCCCTCGGTTATGGTGACTCTCTTGTCCGTTACAATACAATTAAGCTCTGCGTTTTTCTCTACGCTTGTATTTCTGAAGAGAATGGAATTCTTTACAACCGCACCCTTTGCAACGTGAACACCTCTCGATATAACCGAGTTGATAACCGTGCCTTCAATAACGCAATCATCGGCTATAAGAGAATTTTGAACCTTTGCAGAACTTGTGTAAACTACGGGAGCTGAGTTATGAACTCTTGTGAATATGGGACGCTCCTTCTTATTGAGCAACGAATTGCGCGCTTCTTCGGAAGTAGCAAGCTCGATAGAGCATTTGTAGTAATCGAGGAAGCTCGAAACCGATGCGGCGTATCCGTCATAACAATAGGTTCTGTAATTAGAATGCTTATACTTTTTAAGAATCATCTCGGTAAAGCTGTTAAGACCGTAAGCCTCAGCTTCATCTATGAGCGATCGGAGATATCCCGTGCTCATAACGTAAATGTTAACGGCTAACTCAGGATTGTCCTCTGTGGGAACGGCGCTCATTGCTATATCGGTAACGTTTCCACCTACGGAAGAAAGGAATACTCTCGGGTTCTTAGAGGTATAATCCTTCTCTACTACCTTCGTAACGATAGTCATATTAGCGCCCGTCTTTTCGTGAACCTTTATAACGTCCGCAATATCAATATTGAGAACAAAATCGGAATCCATAAGAACTACGTATTCCTCTTTGAACTCATCTATATACTGCTTCATGCTCTTAAGAGCTTCCATATGCGTAGCAAAAAGCTTTGCTGATGACGAGGTTGCTGTCTGGAAGGGCGAAACAACCTTAACACCTCCCGCTCTTCTCGCGAGATCCCAGTCCTTACCGCTTCCGATATGCTCTACCAAGGAACGATAATTATAGTTCGCAACTACGTGAATTTTTGAAATATTAGCATTAACAAGGTTGGAAAGGCAGAAGTCAATAAGTCTGTATCTGCATGCAAAGGGTATAGCTGCAACTGTTCTTTCTCTCGTTAATCTTGAAAGTGTATTATTATTCAAATTGGAAAATATAATTCCTGCTGCGCTGATAGCCATTCTTTCTTTCCTCCTTACTTATTCTCGGGCTTTATAACCGAGCCCTTTGCAACAACCGTAATTTCGGATTTATCCGCATTTTCAGTACCGACAACGGCACCCTCAAGAATCTCCGTATCGGAATCTATGATAGACGTATAAACCTTAGCGTTCTTCTTTATAATGACGTCATCCATAATAACCGAATCTTTAACTATTGCGCCCTCTTCTATTATAACGCCGCCCGAAAGAATGGAATTAATAACGGTACCGTTAATAACACATCCCTCCGAAATCATGGAATTTATCATTTCGGCATTTTCGCCTACGAACTGAGGAGCGCGCGCAAGATTCTTTGAATAGATACGGAATTTGTTATTACGGAGATTCAATACGGGATCCTCACCGATGAGGTCCATATTAGCTTCCCAAAGAGAAGATATAGTTCCAACGTCCTTCCAATATCCCTCGAATCTGTATGCAACAAGCTTTTCACCGTTGTTAAGAAGGCTTGGGATTATATTCTTACCGAAGTCGTTGCTTGAATTCTCATCAGCCTCGTCTGCCTCGAGATAATCAATAAGAACCTTAGTGTTGAAAATATATATACCCATAGAAGCCTGATTATTCTTGGGCTTTTTAGGCTTTTCCTCGAATTCATAGATAGTGTCATCGGGATTGGTATTGCATATACCGAATCTGCTCGCCTCATCCATTGGAACCGAAATGGTAGCTATAGTACAGGTTGCGCCCGACTCCTTATGCTTTTCAAGCATCTTGGAATAATCCATACGGTAAATATGGTCACCCGAAAGGATAAGAACGTATTCGGGATTATACTGCTTTATGAAGTTTATATTTTGATATATCGCGTTAGCCGTGCCCTTGTACCAGTCCGACTTTTTATTTCCCTGATAGGGAGGGAGAACCGAAAGACCGCCTCTGGATCTATCAAGATCCCACGTAGCACCGTTGCCTATGTACTCGTTAAGAGCAAGAGGCTGATACTGCGTTAAAACACCAACTGTATCGATTCCCGAATTGATGCAATTTGAGAGAGGAAAATCAATGATTTTATATTTGCCTCCGAATGAAACTGCAGGTTTTGCCGTCTGCTTGGTCAAATCGTAAAGTCTTGAACCCTGTCCACCGGCAAGAAGCATCGCTATGCACTCTTTTTTACAATACATTTCTGTTCTCCTTTTGCGTTTTTTTATTTATTTTCTTTTTTTCAATAAGCATAAGACCCGAAAAACTCGGAATTCTGACGTCAATCTCATATCCGTTTTTTCCTGTTTTTCGTATCTCGGATATTGCGGTTAATTCACCAACATTACCCGTATCGAAGAGCTTAGTCAAGTTTTTTGATGCCACGGGGATAGATACGAACTGATCCGCACCAGAAAAGCTGATAATAACCGTGACGCTATCTCCCTTATCGTTCTTTCTTCTGAATGCCACGAGATTCTTTTCGTCCTCGTCGGCAAGTATCCACTCGAAGCCATTTGGCGAAAAATCAAGATCCCAAAGCTCCGAACGCTCAAGATAAAGCTTGTTGAGAGCTGCTACGTACTCTCTCATCTGCTTATGCTTAGGATAGTCGAGCATAAACCATTCGAGCGAATTTTCGTAATCCCATTCTCTGAACTGACCGTATTCCGTTCCCATAAATAGCATTTTTTTACCGGGATACGTCATCATAAGAAGGAGTGCCGCTCTCATCTGACGGAACTTGTCCTCATAAGAGCCGTGCATTTTATCTATAAACGAGAGCTTACCGTGAACGACCTCATCGTGAGAAATCGGAAGCACGTAATTTTCCGTGTACGCATACATAATCGGGAAATTCAAGGCAGTATGCTTATGCTTTCTGAAAAGCGGATCTGTCATAACGTAATCATAAAAATCGTTAGCCCAACCCATATTCCATTTAAGATTGAAACCAAGACCGCCTTCGAAAACAGGATGAGTTATTTTTCCGTAAGCCGTGGATTCCTCTGCTATCATAAGTGCATCGGGTATTTCGGTAAACACAGTCAAATTAAGCTTCTTGAGAAACGCCTCTGCCTCGAGATTTATATTAGTTCCGTATGCGTTTGGAATCCACTCCCCCGGCTCTCTGTCGTAGTCAAGATAAAGCATTGAGGCTACAGCGTCAACTCTAAGTCCGTCTATATGAAATTCTCTGAAGAAATACATAGCGTTTGAAATCAAAAAGCTCTGTATCTCTTCTCTGCCGAGATCAAAAAATCTTGTCCCCCAAGAGCGCGACTCCTGACGGTCCTTTCCCTGATACTCGTAAAGCGGTTGCCCGTCGAACTCATAAAGCCCCCAAGCGTCCTTTGGAAAATGAGCGGGAACCCAATCCATAATAACTCCTATTCCGTTTTTATGGAACTCGTTAATCATATATCTGAAATCGTCGGGATCTCCGTATCTTGATGTCGGCGCGTAAAATCCGCAAACCTGATATCCCCACGATCCGTCAAACGGAAACTCGGCAAGAGGCAAAAATTCTACGTGCGTATATCCCATAAACTTAAGATACGGCACCATAACGTCAGCAATTTCACGGTAGCTGTAATAGGAATTATCCTCTTCGTGTCTCATAAAGCTTCCGAGATGAGTCTCGTAAATATTTATCGGAGCCGAGAGATAATTTCCTTTTTTCGAAGTCGTTACCGTCTTTTTTCTGAGCTTAAGCCATTCATCGTCTTCCCATTTAAAATCGTTTGACGTGAAAATCAATGACGCGCCATCGGCAAGCCCCCTCGAAAAGCGAGCGAACGGATCGCCTTTGTCAAAGGTTCTGCCATTTGAGGTTATTCTATACTTGTACGCTTTTTTTTCAAGCGGCTTCTTTGAAGTTATTTCGCACTCCCATATTCCGCCGCCTGTTACTCTTTCGAGAGGATAAGGTGAATTCCAGCCGTATATATCCGATACAAGAGAAACGTTCTCGGCGTGAGGCGCCCATACTCTGAACGTATAAATATACTTTTCGGATTCTTTTTTCATATTGCAACCAAGGTAGTCGTACGAACAAAAATTAGTTCCCTGATGGAAATAATAAGCCGCTAAATTGTTGTTACTCATAATTTAAACCTCCTATTTCATTCTACATAACGATTATGGTATGTCGAAAAGGATTTATCAAAAGCGAGTCGAAATACAATGAACTCTTATCCGAATGGCATATCTTAAAATATCTACAAATATTTTAACATTATAAGAGGTTTTTGTCAAGAAAATTCGCAACATATTTAAATGAAATTTTTAGCATTTTTCTTCATTTAAACCATGCAAATCTGTATTTGCGAGTTTTTTTAAGGAATTTACGGATTTTTTCCTTTTTTTCTCGCCTGTTTTAGAAATTTTAAATGCAAGCGAAGAGTAAAATCGCTTTGGTATTTCGGATACACAAAAAAGAAGTTTTCTCAAAACGACGCGCAAAGAAAAAGCAATAATAACAAAAATTGAACATAACAGTTTCAAAATGATATGGAATACAAAATTTATACCCGAGCGTATCCATTTTCCAACTGTTTTCTTAAAGCCTTTATACGCAAAAAAGGACAATAAAAAAACGTAAAATCTTATTTCTCCGTCTGCGGTTACGTAGAACAGAATACTGTAAAGAACCCCTGCGATTACGCAAAAAATCAAATCAACTAAAAACGTGTATTTTGTACCGCTTTCTTTACAGAATTTACGTTTGCTTTTCAAATACGAGGTAACGCTTTTTCGATCTTTGGAATACAAGAATACTTCACTTGGAATTCCGATTATACCCTTAATGAATGATGCGGAAGTATCTATTGTCAGCGATAAAAAGCATAACAGAGCTCCCCAAAAAACAGAGTACGCCATTGAAAGAATAATATCGGCGAAGTTGTAATACAGCATTACCTACCGAGCATCCTTTTTAAAATTCCCCTTTTATCGCTTGTTTCCGCATCGCAGAACACACCGCTGACCTCTCCTCGCACGTATATGTGTCCGTCATCCTTGGATAAGCTCTCAATCTTCAAGTCCTTACCCTCTACCGTAATCTTTCCGGATGAGGTATCGAGGGAAATATATCCCTCATCAAAAGCCCTTATATCTTTGACTCCATACATGGAAAATGATTTTCCGATGATAACGTTCACGTTTCTTTCTTTATCAACAATATCCATAGAACCTCCAAAATAAAAAATACAGTCAATGCAAAATTCCTATTTAAGAATATGCACTGACTGCATTTTTTATTCTGTTGTTTCGGATACTACTTCATACATTCCGGCGGATTCCGCCTTCTTCGTCGTATCCTTGATTTCAAGCACACGCACCGTAACCGATTTGTTTCCGAACGCTATCGTGATCAAATCACCGATTTTAACGCTATAGGATGCTTTTGCAACCTTATCGTTAACGGTGATTCTTGCCGTATCGCAAGCGTCGTTGGCAACGGTTCTGCGCTTTATAAGGCGAGAAACCTTCAGATACTTGTCAAGACGCATAACAATTAAGCGTTTACAGCATCCTTAAGAGCCTTAGCGGCGGAGAAAGAGGGCTTCTTGCAAGCAGCGATCTCGATAGTCTCACCGGTCTTGGGGTTGCGGCCTTCTCTTGCTGCAACGTCCTTAACCTCGAATGTACCGAAGCCGAGAAGCTGTACCTTATCGCCGGACTTAAGAGCCTCGGTGATAGCGTTAACAGTAGCAGCGATAACTGCCTCTGCGTCCTTCTTTGATACTTCAGCCTCTGCTGCAACAACATTTACAAGTTCTGTTTTGTTCATTGGTTTTATACTTCCTTTCAAAAATTGTTAACGTAGTGATTATATCAATAAAATTAATGAATTTCAAGTGTTATTGAAATAAAAACTCCATATTTTTTATTTTTTTCGTCCCTTTTCATAACCATTAAACCTATTTTTTAGCAATTTTGACATAATTCGTTAAAAAATTCACCTTCTCATGCATAAAAATCCAGGTAAAAGCCAGATAAATCAGGGCTACCGCAAGGCAAAGAGCTATGAAAACAATTGAATTTTTTCCTTCAAAGCCCAAGAAAATATAGGCGCATCTTCCGAGCGATATAATCAAAAACGACAACAACGCAGGAAGCGCGGTTGTGCGTAAAAGCGAAATTTTCGAACCTATTCTCTTACGGAAGACCGCAAACGAAATAACGAGGGCTGATAAGTAACAAAGCGAGGTGCTTATCGGCGCTCCGTATATACCGACCTTCCCTATCAAGAGATAAGCGCATACTATTTTAACGATAGCCCCAAGCCCCATTGAAATAAGCGGCGCGCGGACCAGACCCGAAGCCTCGAGCGCCGTATTCGTCATCAAAAGCAATCCGTAAAAAACAACAGAAGGCGCAGCAGCAACAAGAAGCGGCGCTGCTATTTTTGCCGAATCATCCCTAAAGAGTAATATAAGAATGTCTTCCCCGAAAAACGAATATGCAAAGAACACGGGAAAAACTACCACTGCGGTTAAAGAAAGTATTTGCCCGATTAGGTTGTAATATTCATCCGTCCTGCTAAGCGTTTTGCTTTTCGTTATATGGGGCATTGCCGCAGTTGATATGGGGGTGAGAAATGCCGATATCAAATTCAAAAGCGGTATTACAAGTGTTGTGAAATTACCGTACAAAGCAACCGATTGCGCCTCTGAGAAGCCAATGCTTTTCAGCCTCTTAACGATTATTGCAAGGTCGATTATTCCGGTGGCGCCCATGATCGCAGAGCTTAATGTTACAGGTATGGAAATTTTTAAAATCTTCCTTGCATAATAAATCTTGTTATTTTTGCTTTTGCAATTCTGCCCGATATTTTCATTCGTTTTATTATTTTTTGAGCAAATAAGCATAAAAACAGCTCCGACAAAGGCTCCTATGCTTACCCCTAAAATCGTAAATCCCGATATTAGCGGCGCGCTCATATTTTTGCGTGCGCATATCATCGCAAACGTTAAACCCGTGGCAAATTTCGACACGCCGTCAAGAATCT
Source organism: Oscillospiraceae bacterium (assembly GCA_015063445.1). The sequence goes on along the minus strand of SVUD01000018.1, from coordinate 16,646 downwards.
CGGATACCGCCACGCCACCCACTCTTCCTATACCGTTCAGATATCCTCTTAAAACTCCCGCAAGTGATATAAAGCTAAGCGACGGAGCTATGCAAAAAATGGATAGGGCCGCAAGACTGTTCCCTATTATCCGCGCGAAAAATTTCGAAAACAGCATGAGCAGCGCGGAGAAAAGAATTCCGACAGTAAGAAAAATTCTAAGCGAAACCGAAAGAATTTTATTTGCCTCGGACATGCCGTACTTTGCTCTCGCCTCGCTCACGCTTATTGCTACCGCGCGAGGCACGCCTCCTTGCGACAGCATATAGAAAAACGTAAATATCGAATATGCCGAATTAAAATACCCCATTCCCTCGTCACCGAGAATATGTGACAATGGAAGCTTGTATATGTAACCTATCAGCTTTACAATAAAAACCGAGGCGGTAAGCATCAATGCTCCGCTGACGAGTCCGTTTTCCGTTGTTTTTCCCTTTTGATTTATCATTATTTACCTCAAAATAAAAAGACTTACTAAAATTTATTAGCAAGTCCTTTTATTTATTCGGTTTTACTTGAATATGTATTATTTTTTATCTTCCTCAGAGAAAAATTCAATTATACGCTTCGAAACTGGTTCCTTTGCCTCGGGACTTCCGCTTTTGCGAAGATCATATTCTCTGAGATACTCATACGGATATTTCGGCGTGAAAATTCTTTCTATATTCTTAGGCATGCCGTTATCCCACTTGTCACTGACGAGCTTTGTTACGGCTCCCGCTCCAACAGCAAATATAGTCTGAGTTTCCTCCATCATATATACATTATAAAGTCCCTCGTGGCCTTCCTTTGCGAATCCTACGTTTTCAAGATTTCCGACAGTGTTTTTCTGTCTGTACATATAGTAAGGCTTATATCCGGCAAACTTTGTCTTGATCTGCGAATAAGATACGCATTTAACGGCATCTCCGCCCGAAACAGAATATATATTTGAATTGTTTTTGAGCGCATCGGATGCCTTCTTCACCGAGAAGGTATGCACCGTAATATTGGTAGGATCAAGCTCTATTATCTTATCTACCGTTTCCGAGAAATTCTTAAAATCATCTCCGGGAAGTCCTGCTATAAGGTCAACGTTTATGTCCTTTATTCCGCTTTCCTTGGCAATTTTGTACGCATTAAAGAAGTCCTCGGTGGTATGACGTCTTCCTATTTCTCTGAGGATATCATCGTTTAAGGTTTGCGGATTTACGCTTATTCTCGTAACACCGTACTCCTTTGCGATATCAAGCTTTCCGGGGGTTATCGTATCCGGGCGTCCCGCCTCAAGAGTAAATTCCAAGAGCTTTGAGGTATCGGTTCTTTCCGAAATCTTTGAGAGAAGCTTTTTGAGCTGAGTCTCCGAAAGCGTCGTAGGAGTTCCGCCTCCTATGTAAATCGTGGAAAGAGAAAGTCCGAGCTTTTCAATAGTATCAAACGTATCGTCAAGATCCGAGCAAAGCGCATCAACGTACGGATCTATGAGAGAAAGAAGTCTCGGCGTTGTATACGAAACAAAGCTGCAATACGAGCAACGTGTGGGACAGAAAGGTATTGATACGTAAAGAGAGCAGCTCTTCGGCATACTTTTCTTTAAAATTTTCATTTCCAGAGAAGCAACCGAAACGGCTAATGCCGCCTTTTGCGGATTAAGCAAATACTCATCCCTGAGAATTCTCTTGCTCTTCGTAATACCGTTACCCTCACGTATAAGCGCGCTCGCTATTTTTGCAGGTCTTACACCCGTTAAAATACCCCATGGCGGTATATGACCGAGCATATCCTTTCCTGCCGCAAACAAAGCCTTTCCTACAGCTATTGATTCCTTCGTCGCTATTGCGACATCCTCTTCAGCAGAAACGCTTGCGGTAGCGTCGCAGACACGGTCGTTCAGCTTCATTGTAACGTATGCGGTAGCTCCTCCGTCCGAGTCGGTATATACGTTAACGCTGACCTCGGGCACACCGTCACGGCTTTCCTCGTTTTCACCAAAGGTTGCACCCGGGAAAAATATCATACAAAGAGTTTGAACGTAATATCTGTTTATATTGCCGTCTATCTTTAAAACCATATAGGTTTCCTTCCTTAATTTATCAATTCTTTTTGGTATATAAAACCTTTGAATTCATAACGATAGTCACAGGTCCGTCTGTTGACATCTCGGTTCTCATATCCGCTCCGAAGACACCGCTTTCGCATTTTCTGACCTTGCTTTTCATAATTGAAACAAAATATTCATAAAGTCTTTCCGCTTCTCTCGGCGCAGCGCCCGAAAAATAGTCGGGACGGTTTCCGTGAGCATAATTTGCGTTAAGCGTAAAATTAGAAACCACACTGATCTCTCCGTCTATATCCTTGACTGAAAGATTCAGCTTTCCGTCAGCATCCGAAAATATACGCAGCTTTGATATTTTCTCTGCAAGCAGATCCGCGTCCTTCTCGGTATCATCCTTTTCCACGCCGAGAAGAATATATAGTCCGTATCCCGTATCAGCCGTCTTGATACCGTCAGCATACACAACGGCGCTGTTTACTCTTTGAAGTACTGCTATCATATTTTTTACTTCCTATTTTATTTAATGAGAAAAGCCTCTTGAAACAGAAACAACCGATTTCAAAGAACGAAGCTTCGAAACTATAGCATCGTAATGAGACGTGTTTTTACAGCCTACCGTAAGGTTAACGAGTATAGTTCCGTCCTTTTGAACCTGTGTGTTAATAGAGGTTATTGAAACCTTCATATCGGCAAGAGCCACGGAAATAGATGCAATAACGCCTATTCCGTCCTCTACCGCTATCTGTATCATAGCCTCGTAGGTCTCCTGAGAGTGAAGCTGAGTCGTGGGCGCATCCCACTCTGCCTTAACCCAGCGAGAAAGGTTTTCATCGTTTCTTGAATTGGTTACGTTGATACAATCGGACTTATGAACCGATACGCCAAAGCCTCGCGTAATAAATCCGACGATCTTATCGCCCGGAAGCGGATTACAGCATTTCGCGAACTTAACCTGGCAGCCGCGCTCTCCGTCAATAATAATTCCACCCGAAGAACGAAGTCTATTCGTTTTAGACGCAAGCTTTACTTCTTTGATTTCATCCTCCGCACTCTTTACTACAGGCTCGTCGAGAGCGGAAATTTTTTCAAGCTCCTCCTTGATTTTCGGAACGAATCTTGAAAGAGAGAGACCGCCAAATCCTATAGTATTATAGAAGTCATCGGCATCCTGAATACCAACCTTTTTGGCTATGTTCGTAATTATTTCATCTATCTCAGCATCTGTGAAGCTTTTGCCGAAGCGCTTGATCTCCTTCTCGACTTCATTTCTGCCGACAACGATGTTTTCCGCGCGCTTTTCCTTTTTGAACCACTGTCTGATCTTACTTCTCGCGGCTCCCGTTTTAACTATCTTAAGCCAATCGCGGCTCGGTCCCTTTGAAGACTGCGAGGTTATTATTTCGATAATGTCTCCGTTTTTGGGCACTTTATCAATCGGCACGATTACACCGTTAATCTTCGCGCCCATCATCTTGTTACCTACCGCAGAGTGAATAGCGTAAGCAAAATCTATCGTCGTAGCGCCAAGCGGTAACGATATTACGTCACCCTTAGGCGTAAACACGAAGGTTTCATCGTGGAAAATGTCGGTCTTGAATGAGCGCATAAATTCATCCGGATCGCGAGTATTCTCATCCGATTCGAGAATCTGAGCTATCCAACGAAGCTTTTCGTCAATATTCGCGCCCGATTTTCCGCCCGATTTGTATTTCCAGTGCGCAGCGATACCGTATTCAGCCTCCTCGTGCATCTCTTTAGTTCTAATCTGCACCTCGAAGGGAATACCGTTTTTACCGATAACCGTTGTATGAAGCGAACGGTAAAGGTTTGGCTTGGGCGTAGATATATAGTCCTTAAATCTTCCCGGAACGGACTTGAACATTTCATGCACGAATCCAAGCGCGGTATAGCATTCAAGCTCATTATCAACTATTACTCTTACCGCGTAAAAGTCATATATTTCCTCGAAGGCTCTGTTAAAGGTATACATTTTCCTATAAAGGCTGTATACCGATTTTATTCTGCCCTCGAGCGTAAAGTGAATATTGTTTTCAAGCAGCTTATCAGAAAGCTCCTTTTTTGCGTAATGAAGGAAATCGCGGCTTATTCCGTATTTCTTTTTTATCTCATTTTCAACCTCGGCATAACCTATCGGATCAAGATAATAAAGGCTTAAATTCTCAAGCTCCTGCTTTATTCTCTGCATACCGAGACGGTGCGCAAGAGGCGCGTAAATATACATAGTTTCAAGAGCGATCGCTCTCTGCCTATCCTCTTTTTTCGCGGAAAGAGTACGCATATTATGAAGTCTGTCGCAGAGCTTTATAAATATAACTCTGATGTCCTTGTTCATCGCGAGAAGCATTTTTCTTATGTTCTCTATATGCGCTTCTTCCTTGTCTGCCAACTGAACCTGAATTATCTTCGTGAGTCCGTCAACAAGCATTGCGACCTCAGCGCCGAACATAGTCGCAATGGCGTTAAGATTTGTTTTATCGGAGCAATCCTCAACCGTATCGTGCAGAAGCGCCGCAACTATAGAATCCGTATCAAGTCCAAGTCCCGCAACTATAGCGGCAACAGCAACGGGATGGCTGACGTATGGCTCACCGCTCTGACGAAATTGCCCCTCGTGCATCTTTGCGGCGTATTCATACGCTCGGTTTATTTTATCGTAATCATAATTCCTGTCGTTACTCTGTATAACGTCAAGCAACGGCTTAATCCATTCTTCGTTCATATCAGTTTACCATTCTAATTAAGTCAGCTAATATTCTGCTGGGAACGAAGTCTTCTCAGCAGATTTGATTTATCAAGCTCGGTTTTACCCGATTTATACTGCATTCTGAACCGATAAGTTTCCTTCCCGGTCTCCTCTATTCCCATAAGATTTAACTCTTGCATTACTTTTATAATGACAAGAAGCTTCACGTATCCTATTTCAGCGCCCTCTTTTGTCTGCGAGAGTCTAAATATTATATCTCTTACGCTAAGAGTATCCGCGCCGCATCTGATAGATGCCACGAGCATTCTGTAAACAGCGGCAAAATCATCACGAGTCGGAAGTATATTATCTTCCGGTGAAAATCTCGCTCCGTTCCAAATTTCAGAGAATTTCTGCTGCTCAGATTCCATAGCGTTTTTCTTTTTTTCGGACTGCTTTATATCCCTCACTATAAATTGAACGCTTCTTCTGCCCTTCCATTCGTTTACGTCTATATTGAATAAAACGTCAACGCTGTCACCGACGTAAAGTCCAAGCGTTTCGGGACGGCAAGAGAAATACATACCTACGACGGCTTTGCTTTCTCCCATAAACGAAAATCTCGTGTGCTTTCCCTCGCTGACAGGAGATATTTCGGAAAGCGTAAGATCTCGGACAACAAAGCTCGGCACAGGGTTTCCAATACCGTATGGCTCAAGTATACGAAGCCCGTCGGCAAGATCTATATCGGCATTATCAAAGTCTATTTCAAGGTCTGCCTCAATAGACGGAACCATATCATCTTCGTTTAGCGTAGTGCGCGCATAGTCATTGATTTTCGCTCTGAATTCATCAAGCTTCGCTCTTGTAACCGATAATCCCGCGGCAAGCTCATGACCGCCGAATTTTACAAGCTCATCCTTACAGAAGCAAAGCGCATCCACGAGATTCATTCCCTTGATGCTTCTGCCGGAGCCCTTGCCAATAGCCTCTTCTTTTGGGACATTTGCGTCATTGCCCTCGAATGAAATCAGAATCGAAGGCTTAGAATATTTTTCGGTTATGCGCGAGGATACTATTCCTATTACTCCGTGATGCCACTCATCAGCGTCAAGAACGATCACGGGCATTTTATCGTATCCGTTCTTTTCGATCATTCTGTACGCTTCCTCAATAATTCGGTTTTCCTCGTTCTGACGCTCCTTATTTGCTTCGCAAAGCTCAATCGCAATTGCGTAGGCGTCCTCATACTTTTCGGCAAGGAAAAGCTCTACGGCAATCGCGGCGGATCTTATTCTTCCCGCGGCGTTTATTCTCGGCGCAAGAGTGTATCCTATATATCCCGATGTTATTTTTGTGCTTTTTCTCTTATTTGCGCTTCTTTGCAGCTCGTTTTTACCCGAGGACGCATCAATCAGCGCCGCCACTCCGAGTCTCGGAGCTTTTTCTATCATAGAAAGACCGTAGCTTACGATAAGACGGTTTTCCTCCTTGATAGGCATAACGTCCGCAATAGTACCTATAGCGACAAGATCTCCATACTCTGAAACGATAGATAATGCTGCCTCGGCGCTTCCCTTACCGCTGAATTTTTCCTCGCATGCGCAAAGAAGCTTGAATACTACTCCCACGCCTGCCAGCTCCTTGAAGCGAGAAGGACAGTCGGGACGGTGAGGATTTACCACAGCGCATGCCGAGGGCAAAACCTGGCGGCACTCGTGGTGATCCGTTACTACGAATTCAACGCCGATAGTCTTTGCGAATTCAACCTCGGCGTCAGCTGTGATACCCGTATCAACGGTTATTATGAGCTTTGTTCCCTTTGCCGCTAAGGTTTCGATCGCAGATACCGAAACTCCGTATCCCTCGCCTATTCGGTTTGGAATATAGTAGTCCACATTAGCGCCGTGCGACTTAAGATAGAGATACAAGGTGCATACTGAGGTGACTCCATCAACGTCGTAATCGCCGTATATGGTGATTTTTTCACCGCTCTTGATAGCGGTTAAAATTCTTTCTACCGCGGGTCTCATATCAGCCATTTTATACGGATCGGTAAGAACCTCCGATTCCATATATATGAATTTTTTTGCAGAGTCAACGCTTTCGTAGCCTCTGGCGTGAAGAAGATTGGCTATTATCGGATTTATGCCTAAAGCTTCGGATATTTCACGAGCTTTTTTAGAGCTTTCTTCCGTAATGGCGTTTTTAATTATCCACTTCTTCTCCTTTGTTTTCTGAATAATTTTGTTCATTTATGTTTGGTTTGGTCGGGTTAATACCCTCTCCTATATTTTTTTGCAAATTCAGGCTGCGCTGCCAAATCGGTCTTAATTTCACCCGACTATACGGCAGCTATTACAGCTTAAGGACTGTCAGATCGAAAAGCAATCTCAGCTTTAACATCTCGATCCCGTCAAATTCAAACCGATTATTATCTTTATTTAGATAAAACGAACGATGTATTAGCTTTGGATTATGATTAATCCATTTTTTTGTATTTTTTCATTATGGCAAGCGCAGTGCGTATTCCGTCGATAGCGGCGCTTGTTATTCCGCCCGCATATCCCGCACCCTCGCCCGCAGGGTAAAGATTTTCAAAACCGAGCGCTGTGTACGTTTCGTTATTTCTGAGTATACGGAGCGGTGCGCTCGTTCTTGTTTCCGCTCCCGTAAGAATCGCGCTTTTATCAGCAAAGCCGCGTATCTTTTTATCAAAGTCAAAAATTGCGTTTTTAATCGCACTGCAAACAAATTCCGGGAGATAGCTTTTCGGCTCCGCAAGCCTTACACCCTTACCATTCATATAAGTAGGCATAACCTCTGAGGGCATTTTGGAAAGCTTTCCCTCCGCAAAATCTCCAAAGGTTATTATCGGGGCGGAATAATCACCGCCGCCGGCATTGAAGGCTGCTCTCTCTATTTTTCTTTGGAACTCTATAGCGGCTCTGGGATCGTTTCCGTAATCCTCCTTAAAAATAGAGCAAACTACGGCGCTGTTCGAATTTTTTCCGTCTCGCTTATGAGCGCTCATTCCGTTTACAACTACGCCGCCGCATTCACTTGCCGCAGCCACTACCTCGCCTCCGGGACACATACAGAACGTATATACCCCTCGTTCCTTTGTATTATGTGAAAGAGCATATTCGGCGTGTCCGAGATTCGGGTCACCCGCACTCTTTCCGTACATTCCCTCGTCAATTAGTGATGCAAGATGCTCTATTCTCATTCCCACGGAAAAATTCTTAGCCTCTACGGATACCCCATTGGAAATCAATGTTTCGTAAGTATCTCTTGAGCTGTGCCCGAGAGCGAGAACCAACGCTCCTACGGGTATTTTACCGCTATCGGTGGTAATCTCTTTTATTTTGCGAGACGAAAAATCCGCATCTGTAAATCTCGTGTGGAATCTGACCTCTGCGCCAAGACTCATAAGTCTTGCTATCATATTGTCAATGACGGTGCAAAGAACGTCCGTTCCTATATGAGGCTTCGCGAGATAAAGAATCTCCTCGGGCGCTCCGAACTCTACAAATCTTTGCAATACGTAAGATGACATACCGTCGTTTATACGGGTTATCAGCTTACCGTCAGAAAACGTGCCGGCTCCACCCGCTCCAAATTGTATATTAGTTTCCGTATTCAAGACACGTGTTTTCTTGAATTTTTCTATTTCTTCCATTCTCTCGGCAACGTTTCCGCCGCGCTCAAGAACTATAGGACGGTAACCGTTTTCGGCAAGAAGCAATGCGCAGAAGAGACCGCACGGCCCCGAGCCGACTATAACGGGACGCTCGGTCAATGGCTCGTCACCAAGCTCCACGGCAGGCATAGAGGCTTTGTCCTCGGTAGCTCCCGCTTTTTCAAGCTTGCTTTGCGATAATGCGCTGAATTTAGCGCGCACTAAAACCGAATACACGAATTTTATATCGTCTCTTTTTCTCGCATCAATGCTTCTGCGATAAACAGAATATACGGGATCTTTAAATTGTATCGCAGACTTTTTAAGTCTGGACTCAGCAACTGAAAACGCCTCTTCAAAAGAGGCGTCAGTTGCTAACTTTATATTGTTTACAATCAGATTACGAGCATCTAAACTCATATTTCCTCCAATAAACTCACGTGCCGCCGGTCATGCGACAATGACATAACACCGAATGATCCGATAAGGATATAGATTATGAAATTAACCTGATCGCCGCAATCGCTTCATTGGCAAGCACGTTGTAAGGAGCGACCTTTACGTAAAGCCAGAATATGAAGGCGCAAGCAATACTTGAAATCACAGCGAAATAAAACCTGAACAGTCTTCTCTTTTTTCCTTCGCCAAAGGCACCTGCCACACGCTCGGATTTATCTCGTACCCACGATTTGAGAAGAAGTGTTCTGAGTGAATCGGGAGTATAATTTCTCGTAAGCGTACAATCGGACGCAACCGATATAATACCTGTTTCCTCGGAAACCACGATAATTATAGCATCGCTTACCTCACTCATTCCGACAGCGGCTCTGTGACGCGTACCGAGATCACTGTCGATATCCTGCCTCCGTGTAAGCGGTAAAAGACATCCCGCGGCAATAACCTTACCCTCGCCTATAACCACAGCTCCGTCATGTAATGGAGCTCTGTTAAAGAACAGGTTTCTTAACAGGAAGGAGCTTGTATCAGCATTGATAGTAACTCCTGTGCTGAGAATATCATCAAGACTGGTTGTTCTCTCAAGCACGATAAGAGCGCCCGTCTTGGTTCTTGAAAGATCACTAACTGCCGCGCATATATTATCGACGGCGCTGTAGTAGATCTGCTGCTTTTTCTTTTGATCTCCGAAGTTAAAAAAGCCGTTAAACGGTCCTGAACCGATACGCTCAAGCACGTCGCGTATCTCCGGCTGGAATATAATTATCAGAGCGAGGACTCCAATTTCAAACACCTTCGAAAAGATGAAGGATACTCCTCCAAGCTCAAGAGTTGTGGCTACGAACCAGAAAACAAGACATACGGATATGCCTATAAGAACCGCTCCGCCCTTCTTTCCACGGAAAAATCTGAATATGAAAAAGAAGGTGAAGGCAAGAAATAATATATCAAAGGCGTCAACAAGCGAAAAATTGATAAAAGCAGCCTTAATGTTTTCCCACAAACCGCTCAGATTCATACTTATCTCGCTCACGCCAAGCCTAAGCAAAGTGTTCATACCTCTCCTAATTCTATATGCGTAATAGAATAAAATATTTACAATTACATTCATTATACCATATGTATTTCAAAATTGCAATCCTTTTTTGACATTTTTAACACTTTTTCTCCCGCTTTAATAGGTGCGGCAAATCATTTTATTTTTTTTGCTTTTTTTAACTCGCGCTATTGACATTTTAAAGCATATATGTTATAATCTGTATCAGATGATACAGTTTTAACGAGGTAGACTATGAAAAAAGAGTACGGCGATTTTATTTACGAGCTTTTTATCTTTAATAATCTCACGAAAGCGACGGTCGATAATATCCTTTGCTCCCGCGAATTCGAAGTGAAAGAATTTTTAAAAGGCGAAACTATTTTTTCCCCCGACAGCTTTCAGAAAAAGATTGGCTTCGTATTAAACGGCGAATGCCGTGTTGAGAGACTGCGTGAAGAAGGAAGCGCAGTATCTTTGAACACTCTCTGCCGTCACGATTCGTTTGGAATTTTAGCCGTTCTTTCCTCGGAATCCGAATATCCGACGAAAATAGTTGCGTCTAAAAACGCATCTGTACTATTCTTTGACGGAAGAGATCTTATTGCGATGATTAAGGAAAATCCGCAGATATCACTTAACGTTATAAGCTTCTTAACCTCCAGAATTGCGTTTTTGAACAAAAAAATAGCAACGTTCTCGGGAAAAAGTACACTGCAAAAGCTCGCTTCTTACCTTCTCACTAAGGGACATGAAAACGGTGGCGTGATAAAAATCTGCAGAACAAAGCTATCCGCCGAGCTTGGAGTAGGAAGAGCGTCGGTATACCGTGACCTTGACATCTTAGAAGCAAAAGACCTCATTGAAATCAAACAAAAAGAGATTATAATAAAATGCCCCGAAGGGCTCGAAAGGATATAAAAAACTATGAAAAAACTTTTTTCCATCTTACTCATCTTAGCGCTCTCGGTTGCGGCGCTGACGTCATGCAATACCAAGCTCTTTAAAGACAAAGACGGTGACAAAGACGCGACCGTTATTCGCATTGGCTTTATGGAAGGTCCTACCGGTATGGGTATGGCGAAGCTTATTCACGATTACAGCGTTGTTAAGCCCGAGGATTCCAAGTATCAGTTCGCAAAGTTCAAGGATGCCAAGGATGCGACCAACGCTATTATAGCCGGAAGCATCGATATAGCTTGTCTTCCCACCAACAACGCAGCTACGATTTACAACACCAAGGACGCCGTTGCGCAGGTGCTTGCAATCAATTGCCTCAATTCCCTTTTCCTTATGACTAAATCCGGAACTACTGTCTCTTCGTTTGAAGAGCTTGAAGGAAAAACGATTTACACTATCTCGAACGGAACACCCAAGGTCATTCTTGAGCATGCTCTTTCCGAAAAAGGAATAAACGCAACCGTTTCAACGACGGCGGTTATTAACGGCAAAGAAACCAATCTCGCTCAGCCGAGCGACCTTGCGAGCGCTCTTATAGCAGGCGCGGTTGATATTGCGCTTGTTCCCGAGCCCGTCGCAACCGCGGCTCCACTCAAAATCAAGGCAGAAAACAAGGATTATTCTTACAGCGTTGCAATTGATTTGGATTCGGTATGGTCGGAAATATCCGATACCCCCGTTGCAATGGGCTGTATCGTAGGCAGAACCGAATTCGTAAAGAACAATAAAGAGGCGGTGAACGCCTTCCTTGACGAATACAAGGCTTCCATCGAATACATTTCAAATAAGGATAATCTTGATAGCTCCGCAAATCTTATCGTTGAAGCAACCGTGCTTGGCGCGGTTACCGCAGCAAAAAAGTCTCTTACAAATCTTTTAAACGCAATAGCTTATAAGGACGGCAGCGAAATGACCGCCATTCTCAAGGCGTTCTACGGCTCGATAAACGTAAATCTTATAGGCGGAAAGCTTCCGGATGACAACTTCTATTATCAAAAATAGTCTTATAAGACTTCTTAAAATAGCGATCGGAATTATATTTTGCCTCGCATTATGGGAAATTATCGCTCTCGGTGTGAATAATTCTTATTTTATGCCGAGAGTCAAGGAAACTCTCACAGCGCTTAACGCTCTCGTACGAAGCGACGGATTTACAGAATACGTTTTAACGTCGCTTTCGAGAGTTGCCGTTGGCTTATTACTGGGAATACTTTTTGGTATCTTTTTCGCTACGATATGCCACGTTCTTCCTTTATCTGAGGTTTTCGTTTCTCCGTTGATTACCATAATGAAGACAACTCCCATCGCTACAATTATACTTATACTCTGGTTTACTCTTTCAAACGCGGAGCTTGCGATATTCGTGGTATTTCTCATTGTTACTCCCGTTGTGTGGCAAAACGTTTACGACGGATATAAATCAATTTCACAGGATATGCGCGAGGTTTGCGAGATATTTGAAATATCGCGCATGAAAAGATTCAGAATTCTTATTTTTCCAACTGTGTTAAAGTACCTTATTCCCGCAATTATAACCTCTATAGGTCTTGCGTGGAAGGCTGAGGTGGCGGCTGAAATTATGACGTATTCCAATATGGGACAAAGCATCAACGATTTCAAAACTCTGCACTACGATACCGCTTCCGTTTTCGCTTGGGCGATAGTTATAATTACTTTAAGCGTTATTCTTGAGACTATTGTAAAAGCGATTTTAAGGAGGATAAAAACATGAGTCTTACTATTAGAAACCTCACAAAATCCTTTGACAAAAAAACATTATTCCGTGATTTTACGCATTCTTTCGAACAAAAAGGAATCTATGCCGTTACAGGCGACAGCGGAGCGGGAAAAACTACGCTTTTAAGAATAATCGCAGGACTCGATAAGAACTATTCGGGCATTGTGCGGGGTGGCGGCGCGTTTCGAGTTTCGTACTGCTTCCAGGAGCATAGACTATTTCCCGCCTTAAGTGCTTTCGATAACGTTTTTAAGGTCTCTTTCAAGGAACAAAATAAGGAAAACAAAAAGCGTACTCTGGATATTCTTCACCGCCTGAATTTTTCCGATGCGGATATGCTTCTGAAGCCGGACGAGCTTTCGGGCGGAATGCGCCAGAGAGTAGCGTTTGCAAGAGCAATTCTTAAAAAATCGAATATTCTTTTGCTCGATGAGGCTACAAAAGAGCTTGATAGCGAGCTTACGAATACCGTGCTTGAGATTATTTCCGAGGAGTCGCAAAAGCGTCTTGTTATTTTCGTGACTCATAAGGCGGAGGAAATTAAAAAGCTCAACGCAAAAATCATAAAAATCAATTCTTGAAAAAGAAATAACCGCAGCATGCCAATCACGCGCATCGCTACGGTTATTTTTTATTTTTCATTTTATCGTATATTCCTATATCACTTTCTATTACCGAAGCCCTGAGAATTGATTCCGTGCCGAATTTTTTACGGATCTCATCAACAGCGATCTCTCTTTTTCCGTTCTTTTCGCGTTTTTCCTCTTTTTCCGCGCCGAACATATCTATCTGTTCTGCGAGACCTTCCTTGCGAACAAGATTAGTCGCCGTAACGGTTATCATTCTTATTGGCTTATCCGCGCTCCATTCTCTGCAAAGAATCTTAAACGCAGTTTCGGCAATTTCCGAAGAAATGTCTGTTGGCGGATTTTGAGGAGCGTTTCTCTGGATGGTTCTCAAATACTCGTCCTTGATGCTGAGCTGAACGGTAGCACATTTCAATCCCCTTCTTCTGAGCTTTGTTCCTATTTCCTCGGCAAGATAATTTATCCCCGTTCTGCACTCCTCTCGCCCGACAAGATCGTGCTTGAAGGTATATCCGTTTCCTATGCTTTTCGCTTCGTTTCTATCCTGCGCCTCAACGGGACTTTTATCCTCACCTCTTGCGTAGACGGAAAGCATTTCACCCGCCTTGCCAAGCTTCCTCGACAATATATCAGGGCTTGCTAAAGCGAGATCTCCGATAGTTCTTATCCCGAGAAGCTTGAGAGCCTCTGCCGTTCTTTTACCCACAAAAAGAAGGTCTGAAACCGGCAAAGGGTAAACAATTGTTTGAAAATTATCGCGATTAATCTCTGTAATAGCGTCCGGCTTTTTATAATCACTGCCAAGCTTTGCAAAGACTTTATTGAATGATACCCCTATTGAAACGGTTATTCCAAGCTCATTTTTAATGTCGTTACGAATTTTTTCAGCTATTTCCATTCCGCTTCCGAAAAACTTACTCGCGGTTACGTCAAGCCAGCTCTCGTCAATACCGAACGGTTCTATCATATCGGTATATCTCGCGTATATTTCGTTCGCGCGCTTTGAATACAGCATATACTGATCGTAATGCGGCCTCGCAAGCACAAGCCTTGGACACTTTTTCTTTGCTGAAAACACCGTTTCCGCAGTGACGATGCCGTATTTTTTCGCAAGCTCGTTTTTCGCAAGTATTATACCGTGCCTGTTTTCAACATCTCCGCAAACCGCCATTGGAACGTTTTTGTACGAGGGCTCAAGTACGGTTTCTACCGATGCAAAGAAGGAATTACAGTCGCAGTGAAGTATAATTCTCTCTTCCATTAGACATCTCTGCTCCTATCCTTGCTCTGCGGCGTGCCTTCCTTAAGCATAAACCAAAACTCAGCGCCGCTTTCGTTTGGCGATTCCGCGTGTATTTCCTCGCCGTGAGACTTGACAATTGTCTGGCAAATGTAAAGTCCGAGACCTACTCCGCTCTTATCGAGTCCTCTGCTTTTATCGGTTTTATAAAATTTATCGAATATCAAGGGCAGCTCCTTCTTTGAAATTCCCTGTCCTTCATTGTATACCGAGATTCTTATTCTCTTATTTTCGCCTCTGCTGATGTAAATTGCCAATTTTCCACCGTGCTCCGAGAACTTTATCGCATTGTGCATAAGATTGTACATGACCTGGTGAATAGCATCCTTATCAGCCGTAACGAACATAGAATCCTCATCCGATTCAAAAATTACATCAAGACGCTTATCGCTTATCTTCTGCTCAAACGAAATAAGTATGATTCTTGCCATCTCGGCTATGTCAAAATTGGTGAAATTGAACTTACGCTCGCCCGATTCAAGCCTCGAAACGTCAAGCAGGTCGCTTACCAATCTCGAAAGCCTATGAACCTCATCCGAAATAATACCGAGATAATAGTTGTGCTTTTCCGGAGGGATAGCTCCCGAGGTTATTCCGTCAATAAAGCCCGCTATCGTTGTCATCGGCGTTCTTAAATCGTGAGAAACGTTCGCAAGGAATGAATTTCTCATCTTTTCAAGGTTATCAAGAGATTCCGCCATTTGATTGAAGGATTCTCCAAGCTCCGCAATCTCGTCGTGACCGCATATAGCTACTCGAGCGCTGAAATCACCCTTCGCAAACTTTTTAGTTGCCTTTGATATGCTCTTTAAAGGGTTAACTATTCTTTCGGTTATAAGATAGACCGCAACAACGGCTGCAAGCATTACCCAGAACGAGCTGTTAATTATAGTTTTTCTCGCTGCAGATACCATAGCGTCCTCTTTTTCAAGAGAAATAAGCGATACGGCGTATCCGAGTACCTTTTCGCCGTGACGTATCTGCTTCGAGCATACCTGGTATTTGCCGTTGCCGAGAGATTCTATGCTTCCCACGTACAGCAAATACTCTCCGTGAGTATTAGTCTTAGGTTCAAACGCTTTAAAATCAAACTTACCGAGATTCTTATCGGTTTCAGCCCAAATCAGCGGCTTTTCGTGACCGTCTTCGCTTTTTGTAAATAGCGTTGTAAGCAGAACCTCACCTTTTTCATCGGTAAGCATTACCTTTATCTCTTCATACTCGCTTATTATTCCGACAGTCTTAAGTATTCCGGGCATATCCTGCTTGTATTCATTATAAATATATCCCCTGAAGTCATCTCCCGATACAAGCTCCAGCTCCTCTGCCAGAATGGAAGCGGCGTTAACAACAGAACCCTCCTTTGTATCCGTTACGTACTTGCGTACAGTTGTGGTTATGATACTCGAGAGGATTATAAAGCTGATCAAAAGGATTATTACAAAAGCTGTCAGATATTTCGCAAAAGTGCTTTTGAACATGATTTTCTCCTAAATTCGTTTTTACATAAACATTATACACCCTTTTAAAATGGAAGTCAATTCTTTTTTAATCACATGTTTTTCTTTTGCAAATATCCTACGATACGATTAAAAAAATGGATATTTTGGGATATAAAAATCTATTTTTTCGCAAAAAATCTTTAAAGTATTAAAAGATTTTAATTTAGGGATTGACTAATATACAAACTTGTGGTAGAATGTAGGTTAGTCTAAAATAAAATATTTCATTTTGAAAAGAGGAAAATAAAATGACAGTTACAAGATTTGCGCCGAGTCCTACGGGCTATATGCATATAGGAAATCTCAGAACCGCGCTTTATTCTTACCTTATCGCAAAGCACGATAACGGTAAGTTCATTCTCAGAATAGAGGATACCGACCGTGAGCGTTTGGTAGAGGGAGCAACCGATATTATCAAGTCTACGCTTGCTATCACGGGACTCAACTACGACGAGGGGCCCGACGTTGGCGGTGAGCATGGACCTTACGTTCAGAGCGAGCGCAAGGAGATTTATATGGAATACGCAAAGAAGCTCGTTGATATGGGCTATGCGTACTACTGCTTCTGCACTAAGGAAAGACTCGAGGAGCTTCACGCTGAGGACGC
>SVUD01000017.1 GCA_015063445.1 Oscillospiraceae bacterium | reverse complement strand
GTACGAGGAAAGCGATGGAGTATGGGATTTAAGCATTAACTAAAATCACTACTTCCCCCGACCACTCCCGTGGCGTTGATTGTCGGGCGTAAAGCCCTTCGCCAACTTGCGTACGTGGGACTTCGCTTCGAAAAACGCTTATAACCGTTTTTTGTGCGCTCACCCGGTACAGAAACTCCTTGGTATGAGGAATCTGACGGCATCTGGGAGATGGGAACGGGCATAAATTGATGAATTTATGCAATAAAATCCACCTATGGTGGAATAAACTCTAAACGAGATAAAATCCGACAAAGTCGGATGAAATCCTACGAGGTCAGCTTGACCTCGTAGGGATATAAAAAGGACCGAGCAGTTCAAAAGCTGTTCGGTCTTTTTCTTTATATCGGGGTGAGCGTTTTTTATTCTGTCGATGTGATTCGCTTGATGAATTTTAAAATTCTTGCGGAATTATAATTTGTTGTAGCTTTTCTCGAAATTCCCTTTGAAACCTGCGTTGCGTTCAATGTTGAATTCATCACAGCAGGCAACGGATGCGCCGTATATGGGCGGAAGCACGGGTGATATAAAACTAAAATTATCCTTCGTATATTTCTTTAGCAAGGGAATGAGAATATTTCCGTTATGCTTTATAACACTTCCGCAGGTGATAACTCTTCCTCCGTTCGGGAAAGCCGAATTAAGTAATTCTGAAAGCTCCTTAGCTTCGGAAATTATGATATCCTTTGCGGATTTGCAATTTTTGAGATATGCTTCAAAAACTATCGGCGCAAGCTTTGCAATGCTTGGCGCATCAAGAGATACGGAATGCGAATGAATATTTGAAACGCCTGTTTTTTCAATCAGCATACGGTAGATAGTATCGTCGGCGAGTATTCCGTCCTCGTACGCAAGACCGCATTTAAGAGCCGCCTTACCGAAATTATACGCCGAGCAGGGATCTCCGAATTTTGAACCCCATCCGCCTATTTTGCGGTATTGTCCGTTTTTGTCTTTGGTTATAAGAATCGAACCCGTTCCACAAATCAAGGCGAATTCTCCGTCTGCGCTTTTGAGCGCGTTAATAGCGTCTGAGTGTAACACTATTTTTAAGCCGAAATACCGTTCTTTAAGCTTTTTCTGGATAACACTTAGATTGGGGCCTGCGATACCGGCGTGGATATACTGTATATCGGCGAACTCGTCAAGGCAGGTGTCGATGCCCTCCTGAAGTATACTCAGCGTTCCCTCAATTCCTACGTGTGAGGAGTTTGAGCCCGAGAGACAAATCTGCTTAAGAACCGTTCCGTCAGGTGAAAAAACTACGAACTCAGTTTTTGTTCCGCCGCCGTCAATACCCATCATAAGAGTAGGGGAGCTTGTGTCTTTACTTAGCATCTCATCGAGCGATATACCGAAAACCTCGGAAAGTCTGCAAAGATTTTCTATATCGGGAAGAGTTTGCGAGTTTTCCCAAGCTGATATTGCTTGATAGCTGATATGAAGCTTATTTGCGAGCATACCCTGAGTGAAGCCTATGCGCTTTCTGTGAAAATGTATCTTGTCGCCGAGAGAGGCGATGTCGAATTTGCTGTACATTTTAAATCTCCTTAGCTTTGGTGAATTGCTTATCTGAACATTTCTCCGTTTAGGATAGTGTGTTCAACGTTGAAGCACTCGTCAACTATTATAATATCACCGCGTTTTCCGTTTTCTATAGAGCCGAGCTCGTTTTCCATTCCTATGGCGAGCGCCGGATTGTATGAGCTCATTTTTGACACTTCATTAATTGGAATACCGAGCTTTATTAAATTTTTCGCTCCGGTGACTTGACTTTGGATGCTTCCCGCAATCGTTTTTCCGTCATTAACCGTGCAAAGTCCGTCCTTTACCGTATTCAGTATTCCGTCAACCATATAGTCACCGTCGGGGAGTCCTGCGGGTGGAATATTATCGCTGATAAGAATAACGTTATCCGAGCCCTTTGCGGCGTATATGAGCCTTATCGTTGCCTCAGAAAGATGAACAAGATCGCATATCATCTCGCAGCTTACACGCTTGTCCGTCAGCACAGCGCCTAAAACTCCGCTTTCACGGTGATTGAAGGGGCGCATTGCGTTGAAGGTGTGCGTAGAGCCCGTTGCTCCCGCCTCGATAGCCGCCATAGCCTCGACGTAATCGGCATCGGTGTGACCTATAGACATACGTATTCCGTGGCGAACGCCCTCTTTTATCAGCTCAGCAGCATTTTCTACCTCGGGCGCTATCGTCATCACCTTTATAAAACCTTTTCCCGAGGCTATTAGGCGACTTAAGCTTTCCACAGTTGGCTTATCCGCGGAAGCTCGCATAGCGCCTGTCTTTTTTTCGGAAATAAAAGGTCCTTCGACGTGTATTCCAAGAATATTCGCTCCGCCGTGAAAAGCATCCTTCTTTTCTATAATTTTTTCTGTCTGCAGAATTAAATTGTCAATCGAGTTTACGTAAAGCGTCGGAAGAACAGAGGTTATTCCTTCCTTTGCGCAGTATTCGAGAGCGGCATCAAAGCTATCAGCATTCGCGTAAGTTATCCCCAAAGCACCGTGATTATGTATATCAATAAGCCCCGGAAGAACGTATTTTCCTTCCGCGTCAATTTGCTTGATTTTGGAGTTGTCACTTGCTTTTTCCGTAATACGTCCGTTTTCAATTATAACGTCCCTTTTTGAAAATCCCGAAAAATCGGGGTTTATAACAAATCCATTTTTTATAATAATCGTCATAAACGTAAACACCTTGCTTTCACGTAAGATAATTTTATATTTTCGTAGATAAAGTATAACACATTTTTTTGAAACGGTCAATAATACTTTTGCTGATATAGTAAAAAAACTCAAGCTGCGCTTTAGTTGTTAAAAAAGCAAAAAATCGGCAGCTTTTTACCGAAAATGGTATTAAGCTGTCGATTGATTTTTATTTGTTTTTAGGTTTAAAACTCGGCATCCTTTGTTAGAATCATTCTTTCATTTTTGAAAGGATGTGTGAATTCTATTGACTTTGCGTGGAGCTTATATATCTTGCCGTCAACCTTATCGCCGTATAGAAAATCGTGGCGGAGAGGATGTCCTATATAAGCCATATGCACTCTTATCTGATGCGTTCTGCCCGTGTGGAGTGTTATATCCAAAACGCTGTCGCCGTTATCGAGCTTTTTGATAACCTTGTAATCGGTTATCGCTCGTTTCCCGTCGGCGCGTACCTCACGCTTTATATTCCCTTCGGAGACACGCTCAATAGGAGCGTCTACCGTTGCCTCCTCGGGCGAGGGAACACCTGAAACAATAGCGGAATATTTTTTAACGAAACCGCCTCGCTTCATTTCCTTTGAAAGCTTGTCTGCGGTTACGGCATCCTTTGCGATAATAACGATACCGCTCGTATCTCTGTCGAGACGGTTTATCGCTCGGAAAACAAAGCTTTCGGGCGCAAAATACGCCATAATACCCTCGGCGAGAGTTGTAAGACTATTGCCTCGCGAGGGATGTGTAGGCATACCTGACGGCTTGTTTACGGCTATCAGGTATTCGTCCTCATAAACTATATCAAGCGGTATTTTCTTAGCCGCGATATTTTCGCTCTGCTCGTCGGGGAGCTTGACTAAAACCGAGTCACCCGTATGAACTATGGCGCGCATATGCACGTTCACACCGTTTATAAAAACGCCGCCAAACTTGACCTTTTTAACAAGCGATACCGAGAGCGACATTCCGCGCTTCAAAAAATCTACAATTTTTATACCGTCATAATTTTCAGTGACGGTAATTTTCATTTCTTTCATATCAGCCGCCGAAAATTCTCGCTCTTGCGATTAGAGGGTAGTGGTCGGATGAAGCGTAAGCCTCGTCGGATTCGTCTATCTCAAAACTATCTATCGCAACGCTTCTGTGCTCGGTAACAAAGATGTGATCAATACCGCTTTCGGCTTCGAGACGCCAGTCAGCCGTATAAGCGCCGTCGGAATTTCTCGTCGGGTATTCGTGCTGCGTCAAAGCATCGGTGCTTATCGGCGCAACCTCTCTGAGATCAAGGAATTTATCCTTAAGATAGAGATATGGAGTAATACTTGCCGAAGAATTCGTACCGCAGTTAAAATCCCCCATAAGAAATACGGGTATATCGTATTTTTCCTTGATTTTCTCGGCATATTCGCCGAGAAGCTGCGCATTGTAAAGGCGGATATTGTCATCCTCAGCGCTATCAACCTTCCACCAAAAATGAGCGGAAAGTATTCCGAAGCGAACGCCGTTTTCCTTATCCTCAAAAACGGCATAGGTTATAGACTTTGAGTTTGTAGGACGCTGCCTTTCGTATAAAACGTATCCCGACTCAAGAACAGAAAAACGCTCGGTCTTATAGAAAACCGGGGTAAAATTATTTCCCTCGGCATTATGCGGCACTTCCTCGTAAACGGGGGAGAGAAGCTTCGCCACGTTTCCGTCATCGCTGTTTCTCGCAGCCTTGCTGCATTCCTGAAACGCAATAACGTCGGCATCGTGATAGTCGATAAGCTCGGCAACAAGGCGGCATCTGTTTGCGATAACGTCACTGCCCCTCGTGCATCCCCATATATTTTGATCGTAGATTAATATTTCTGTTTCTTTCATAATAACTCTGTCTTTAATTTTGTTTTAAAGAATTATTTAACAACCTTTATTTTTTCAATTCCGTAGTATTTAAACGCTTTGACAGCGTTTTCGTCGATTATCTCACCGGATACGATTATCGGTACTGCTGGCGGGCAGCCAACGGTTATATCCGCAAGCACTCTTCCGATGGCAGAATCGACTGAAATCCATTCGCTAAGAGAGAGAACCGCCTCGCGAGGAGGCATCTTTCTTTCGGGAATTACCACCTCGGGCGCGGCTTCTGCGATAGCCTCTCGCTTTTCTATTTTAGAAAAGGCTTCCGTGAGCGCTTGTAGATCGGCATCGGTTGTTTTCGTGCTTGGCATGAGGGTGAGAAAATCTCTGTCCGCAAATTCGGGGATAATTCCTTTTTTCTCGAGCTCTTTCGCAAGGTCGAATCCGTAATATCCGTATGGCTTTGTCTTGACCGTCAGCTTCATCGGTTCGTTCCCGTAAAGTGAATATCCGAGCTTCAAAAGTGCCTCTTTCAGTAAATCGAGTTTTTTTATAAGAGCTGAAAGCTCGTCCCTAAAATCAGCCTCGAGATATTTATTCGCTTTATCGAGCGAAGCGAGTATAAGATATGAGGGACTCGTTGAGCCGAAAAGCGCCATAGCATTTTTTGCGTTTTCCTTGAGTATCCGAGGCGCATCCTTCGATACGTGCAGATAAGCCGCTCCCGTAAGACAGGGAAGCGTTTTATGCGCCGAGTCGCACGCGATATCAGCTCCGAGATCGATGGGGTGAAGCGAAGATTCAAGGAACCTAAGGTAAGCCCCGTGCGCATTATCTACGGCAAGTAAAACACCGTGCCTTTTGCAAACCTCGGATATTGCCTTTATATCAAGCATATTTCCGAGATAGTCGGGTGATGTCAGGTATACCGCAGTTGGAGTTTTTTGCGAAGTCAGAATAGCATTTTCAACGTCCTCTGCGGTAATACACGAAGAGAGATAGGAGTCCGTGCTGCCACATATCCACCGAGTGTCGCAGCCGATAATCGCCACCGCACTTACAAACACCTTGTGCGCATTTCTCGAAGCAAGTATCAGGGTGTCTTTGTCTTGCGATTTTGCATAGATATCTATAAGCATTATCATAGCGCGTATAGACAGTGACGAGCCCTCGGCGGAGTAAAATGTATCTGCGCCGAACAGACGTGAAGCTTTTTCCTCGCTCTCCTTTATTATGCCGCTCGCCTCGTAAAGACTGTCAGCTCCCGAAATCTCGGTTATATCATATTTCTCGGCATTTCCCGATCCCTTATGACCGGGCATATGCATACGCACGTGTGAGCTTTCGGCGTATTTTTGCACAAAATCATAAATAGGAGTGTTCATTTTTTCTCCTCATATACTTTCGGCGGTTTCCGTATAAAAAACGAAATCCGCCGCTTGAATTTATTTGAGTTTTGCTATCGTTGAAATTACTCGAATTGCTTTGCAATCTCAAGCATAATAGCGCATTCCATGCGCTTCTTGAAGAGCTCGCAACCCTTCTCGTAAATGCCTTTGACAGAGCCTGTTGCGTGATAAGCGTTAGCCGCGCAACCGCCCGAGCAATAGAGTCTCGCCCAGCAGTCACGACATTCTGCCCTGGAATAAACGTTGCATTCCGCAAATTCGCACTGTGCGCACTCGTTTGTCACACCACTGTAAATATCACCGAGCTTGTACTTTTCCTCGCCTACAAACTGGTGGCAGGGATAAAGGTCACCCCAAGGCGTGACAGCCATATATTCTGTACCCGAGCCGCAGCCGGATATTCTCTTGTAGATACAAGGTCCGCCCGTAAGGTCTATCATATAGTGATAGAAGGTGAAGGGGCGTCCTTCCTTATGGCGCTTGAGCATAAGAGCCGCAAGCTTCTCATACTGCTCCTTGACTATTTCCATATCGCTGTCTGTAAGCTCGGCGGGGTCACCGGGAGCGCAAACAACGGGCTCCATACTAAGCTCGTTAAAGCCGAGATCAAGCATAACCTTTATATCCTCAAGAAAATCGGGGTTAGCGTGAGTAAACGTTCCTCGCATGTAATAGTTCTTACCGCCGCGAGCGTCAACGAGCTTTTTGAACTTTGGAACTATTTTATCAAAGCTTCCGTTACCCGCGTAGTCAACTCTGAATCGGTCGTGAATTTCTTTTCTTCCGTCAAGGCTTAAAACAACGTTGCTCATTTCCTTGTTTGCGAAATCGATAACGTCATCATCAATAAGAACGCCGTTGGTGGTGAGAGTGAAGCGGAAGTTTTTGTTATGCTTCTTTTCAACCTCTCTGGCGTATGCAACGAGCTGTTTAACAACGTCGAAATTCATAAGAGGCTCTCCACCGAAGAAGTCAACCTCAAGATTACGTCTTGAGCCCGAGTTTTCAATAAGGAAATCGAGAGCGCGCTTTCCAACCTCAAAGCTCATAACGGCTCTGTCACCGTGATACTTACCCTGACTCGCAAAGCAATAAGAGCAGTTAAGATTGCAGGTATGCGCAATATGTAAGCAAAGAGCCTTAACGACTCCCGCGGTCTTTTCCTTAAGCTTTCCCGCCATAGGCTCGAAGGTATCCTCCTTAAAGAGCTTTCCCGAAGCCTTGAGCGCTTCAACCTGCGAGAAGCATTCTTCAATATCCGAGCGTGAAATATCCGCTCTTCCGCTGTATTTTTCCGCAAGGGAATCAATTATTTCCTCGCGGCTCTTTTTTTCGTACGCCTCAATAATATCGTAAGCAACCTCGTCAACAACGTGTATTGCGCCCGAGCAAACGTCAAGCACGATATTATATCCGGAAAGTTTATACTGGTGTATCATTTTATATCCTATCTACCGTTTTTAATAAGGCAGGGAAGCCTTATTACGATGTAATTTTAGCGAAATTTCTTTGTTATCAATAAAAATGCCGCCAAAGCAGGCGGCATTTTTAAAGCGCAGAAGCGCAGCTTATCTTACTTGCTTTCCTTGTTCTCGCACTGCTGATTAGCTATGCCGCAGCTGGTCTTGCAAGCAGACTGGCAAGAGGTCTGGCATTCGCCGCATCCGCCATTCTTTGCGCTGTCGCAAAGGTTTCTTGTTTCAATGGTCTTAATATGTTCCATAGTAAACGCCTCCAAAAAAATATCGCTAATAAAGTATATCACAATTTAAGGTGCTTGTCAATAGAAAGAAATATCTTTTTGTACCTTTTTGTAAAAATAAATAAAAAATTAACCAAACGAGCTTTCGATAAGCTTTTTGCATCCGGGAGGCGAGTAGGTCCATTTGTCTATATGGCGTGTCTTTTCGGGATCTATAAAATATTCGAGCGGCTGGCGGTAAAGCGGCTCGTCGGCAGTATCTATTATGATGAGCTTAACCTTCATTTTATCAGCTATAATGCTTTTTATGTATACCGCCGCCGTCTGCTCGGGGTAGACGTTTTCCTTATATTCGGCAAGTCCCGCAAGATTCGGCGCAAGCTCCACGAAGATTCCGTAGCTTTCAATGCTTCTAACAACGCCCCTGACGGTCTGCCCCTCGGAAAAGCGTGAAACGTTTTCCTCCCAGCTGCCGAGAAGCTCTCGCTCGGTTATATAAACTCTGCCCTTGTCATCAATGCTCTTAACAACGGCAAACATAGTATCGCCGACAGAAAGCCTTGCCGACGGGTGCGAAATCCTTGAAACCGAAATGCAGTCGATAGATAGAAGGGAAATTATTCCGCATCCGATATCAACGAAAGCGCCGAAGCTTTCAAGATGAGTCACCCTCGCTGGAATTATATCGCCTGATACAAGTCCCGAAACGTAATTCAGCACGCATTCTCTTTGCGCCGCTTTACGCGAAAGAACTGCGATCGTGCCCCCGCTTTCATTTCTTTTAAATCCGAGCACCTTGAAGCAAACCGGCTTTCCAACTCTCGTCAAAATTGCTATATCCTTTATTTCTTCGTTTTTTTTGATATATTCGCATTCATCTCTCGGTATTATTCCCGAAATTCCGCCTCCGAGAGAAATATGTAAATTGAAATTGTGGTCGCAGAGAATTGCGGGAGCTTCAAGTATAAGCTGTCTTTCAAGAGCCTTCTCGAGTCCCGAAAGCGAGGATACGTATTCTCTGTTCTGTATAGTGGAAATTCTTGCACCCTCGGGTTTATATACGTTTGTCATTTTTTATTTCCTTTCCTGCGGTTTGATTTTCTTACAGTCTATTCTATGAGAAAGGAATAAGGTATATTACAAAAAGAATATACTTTCAGCGCGAACATTATACGAGATTATACTTAAAAGAGCGAAACGGCGGGCAAAAGCAAAAATTCGACCGCCGTTTTAGTAAGACTGTCAGGTTATCTCACTCCCGCTCAGCCCGAAGCTAACGCCAATAGCATCGTTGACGTTTTTCATAGTGTCGTCATCAAGATGTCCCATTTTTTCCTTAAGTCTTTTTTTATCTATGGTTCTTATTTGCTCAAGCAGGATCACGCTGTCTTTAGCGAGTCCGACCTGGTTTCCAACGACGTCTATATGAGTAGGAAGCTTTGTTTTGCCCATTTTTGAGGTTATGGCGGCGGCTATAACCGTGGGACTGTATTTATTACCAACATCATTTTGTACGATAAGAACAGGTCTTAAGCCGCCTTGCTCACTTCCGACAACGGGGCTGAGGTCGGCGTAGTAAATATCTCCGCGTTTTATGTTAATTTCCATTTCCGAAAAGCCTTTATATCTCCTTTGAAATTTCTTTTTTAACGGAAAAGCTTCCGTTTATCTTATTTTTGCCACACTTTGGCAGATTTAAAACACAAAATATAAAAAACTTCCTACTTTACATAATATGCATTTCAGCATAGGCTGTTTAAAGCGAAAAGAAAAGGCATTCCGACACGAAAAGTGCCGAAATGCCCCTCTTTTATGCGTTACTGTGACTTTGGCGGTGAGTGTCTCTTGTTACTCTGTCCGTTTCGTCATCCTCGTGGAAGAGCAGAGAAATGCACCATATACCCGCAAGAGCTACTACAACGTAGATAATTCTTGCAAGAAGAGTTTCGGGACCTCCCGCAATCCATGCAACGAGGTCGAAGGAGAAAAGACCGACAAGACCCCAGTTAAGCGATCCGATTATTGAAATAATCAGCGCGATTTTGTTAATAATCATTCTTGAAACCTCATCAAGCGTTTTTGGACGAAGGTCCATAGTTATTTTAAGCCGTTTTTTTGAATTTATACTTGTAATTCAAAAGTGAATTTTACAATAACATGTCTCTCGTTAATCGTCAAAATCGGGTATTGTATTGCCAAAGCCGTCCTTTAGTATACCGAGCGCACGTTTTTCTATTCTTGAAACGTACGAGCGTGAAATTCCAAGATAAGCGGCAACCTCGCGCTGAGTTTTAGGCTGATAACCGCAAAGCCCGTATCTCAGTACTATTATTTCACGGCTTCTATCGTCAAGCAGCGTATCGACGAGCTTACGCACCTTTTCAATATTAATATTCATATCAATATCCTCGGCAATCGTTTCGGGCATGCTGATAATATCAAGATAGGTGAGGGGATTTCCGTCTCTGTCAACGTCTATGGTATCGTTTAAGGAAACCTCCATATTAGTTTTTTTCTGACTCCTGAAAAACATAAGTATCTCGTTCTGAATACATCTTGCGCCGTAGGTTGCGAATCTCGTGCCTTTTTCAAAGTGAAAACTGTCAACCGCCTTTATAAGTCCGAGGCTTCCGACCGACAAAAGCTCGTCGGGATTCGAATAGGAAGAGTAATATTTTCTTATAACGTGTGATATAAGACGCATATTGTGCTCAATGAGCCTTGCCCTTGCGTTCTCGTCGCCGTCCTTCATTTTAATAAAGAGCTCCCTTTCCTCGTTCGCTTTGAGAGGCGGAGGAAACGTGTGATTATCGGATAAACCGAGAATCAGAGATACAAATTTTAAAAAAGCGGATAATAAATTAAACATAAAAGCCAACCTCCATACAAAAAATATATGCAAGGTCGGCTTGTATCTATTTCTATATTTTGAATTTAGGCGAAAATCAAACGGGGGTTATTTTGTATCCCGAGCCCTGTACGTTGGATATTATAGTTCGCTTTGCGATATCCTTGAACTTTCGATTTATCGAGGAAATATGGGCTCGTATGCTTGATATCTCCGGCAGTCTTCCCGAGCGAAAGGCGTACTTTAGTATTCTTTTGCCGCTTTGAGCAATAGGAAACGAGGCTATGAGATAACGAAGTATCATTGTTTCGGTTTTTGTAAGGTTCAGGGGTATATCAAAATAGGTTGTCTCTGAATTATGTACCGATGCCTCAATTCCCGCCATTCTATAAGTTCCGAGAGCGCCTTTGCCTCTATCTGTTTGATAGGTCAGAATGTCGTAAACGATTTTCGATGAGAGCGATCCGTCTGTAAAAACCTTATCAAAAAGAGCTGATAATTGATGACCTTCGTATCCCTCGTCCATTATTGCGAAAACGCAGCTGTCAAGAGAATATGTTCTCGCAAGCTCGACTAAATCGACTGCGGAAACCATGCGCTCCGGATGCATAAAGAGAATAGCGCGGTGCCTGTTTGAAAATTCGAGAGACGCAAGCTCAGGCGTCGTTCCGTAGGATAAAATTCCCATGTGATTAAATATATCCGAGGCTGCGTTGGCGTTTGATTGGCATTTATCTATAATGAGTAGCAAGGTATTGCCTCCGTTTAAAGTGTCTGTAAAAATGTGTTTGTTATCAATAATAGCATATAATTTTAAAAAATTCAATACCTAAACATTGACTTGAAGAAATAAAAGAGATATAATATTGTTGTAATTCACGTAGAATAGGTCTTGGAGAAAAAATATGAAAAGTGTTTTGATTACGGGCGGCTCAAGAGGAATAGGCAAGGCTATGGTAGAGTTGTTTTCAAAAAATGGTTATAAGGTAGCCTTTACCTATAAAAATTCCGATGAGGCAGCCTTAGAGCTTTGTCGCGTAACGGGAGCCGTTGGTATAAAGGCAGATTCCGAGCGTGAGGCTGATATAACAAAAGCGGTCAAAATCGCCGAAGAAAAAAACGGTGATATTGATGTTCTAATTAACAATGCGGCAGTATCATCTGTTTCTCTTATAACCGACGTTTCGCTTGACGAATGGAATCGCATAATGAATACCTCTGTTACCGGAGCATTTTTGTATTCAAAGGGCGTTTTGCCTAAAATGATAAATAAAAAACAAGGCAGAATTATTAACATTACTTCAATGTGGGGGATAGTCGGAGCGTCCTGCGAGGTTCATTATTCAACGGCAAAGGCGGCTCTTATAGGCTTTACGAAGGCTCTTGCAAAGGAAGTAGGACCGTCGGGAATTACGGTTAACGCAATAGCTCCCGGGGTTGTGAGAACGGAAATGAACAGCGCCTTTTCTGAGGATGACATAAAAGCGCTTTGCGATGAAACGCCCGTCGGCAGAATCGCGGAGCCCGAGGAAATTGCCAAGGCGGCTTTATATCTTGCTTCAGACGACGCTTCATTTATCACGGGTGAGGTGTTAAATATAAGCGGAGGATTTATAACCTAAACCACAATTGCGTATAGATTGACACGGTCGGTATATTATCGTCCTGAAAAAAATATCGAAATCTTAATTTTAAAAAATTTGTGAAAGGTATTGCAATTTTTAAAAAAATTTGATATACTATACCAAGTAAATAATCTTCCGTGTGTCGGATGGAGTCATACTGGCCGGGGTGGTAGCGGTGCCTTGTACCTGAAATCCGCTATATGCAGGGGTGATTTCCTCTCTCAAGGTCAGTTCTTGTGTGGACTGCGCCGTCTGTCGCTGTGATGAAGGATGGGTCTTGCGCAACTTGAGGCTGTGAACCATGTCAGGTCGGGAACGGAGCAGCATTAAGCGGTTTATCGGGTGTGCCGCGAGGGTGCCTGTGTGGAGCAGAGAAGGCGGTTAACGCATGTAAGGACTTTTTCGAAGGAGAGGTGTATGGCTCTATCCGACATTCGGAGGATTTATTATTTTGCGCGCGTATGCGGTTGTACTTGCGTACCGCTCGCGCTTTTCTTTTTATCAACCGCATGAAAGGAGCTTCTTATGTCTGATTATCGCGCTTTATACAGAAAATGGCGTCCCGTTGATTTTGATGACGTGTCGGGACAGCGCGCCACGACGGATATTCTGAAATATGAGGTTGCCAACAATAAAATATCACATGCATATCTTTTCTGCGGATCGCGCGGAACCGGAAAAACAAGCTGCGCTAAGATTTTAGCTAAGGCTGTAAACTGTCTTGATCCCCGTGACGGTAACCCCTGTAACTGCTGTGAAGCGTGTAAGAGCATAGATGCCGGTGTCGCAACCGACGTTATAGAAATGGACGCCGCAAGTAACAACGGTGTCGGTAACGTAAGAGATATGAAGGACGAGATAGCCTTCACGCCCGCCGAGCTTAAATACCGTGTTTACATTATAGACGAGGTTCATATGATGTCGGGCTCCGCATTCAACGCCTTGCTAAAAACGCTCGAAGAACCTCCGTCATACGTTGTCTTTATACTTGCTACCACGGAGTTTAATAAATTACCTACGACTATAGTTTCGAGATGTCAGCGCTTCGATTTCCGCAGAATGACCACTGAGGTCATAGTAGAAAGACTTATGAAAATTTCTTTAGCCGAGGGGATAGATATTACCGAAGAGGGCGCTGAGATAATCGCTCGCGCCGCGGAAGGCGGTATGCGAGATGCGGTCAGCCTTCTTGAGCTTTGCGCAGGCTCGAGAAGAAGGATAGACGCTGAGCTCGTTTATGAGACCGTCGGCAGAGGAAATCGTTCATCCTCATATTCGCTTATTGAAAAAATTATAGATTCGGATTATTCGGGCGTTTACCGCGCCGTAGCAAATACGGTTATGATAGGATCGGATCTTACAGTGTTTTGGCAAGAGCTTCTTGACGCATACCGTGATTTGATGGTAGTAAAGAGCACTCAGGACGCTAAAAATTATCTTGATCTTACAGACGTTGAATACCGTGAGCTTTCTTCACTTGCGCAGAAGGCGCCGATGTCGAAGCTTATATATCACACCTCGGTGCTCGAGTCCACTCTTGCTGACCTTCAAAGAGCAAGAGAGTCGAAAAGAAGTGTTGCGGAGATTGCCTTAACTCGAATGTGCGATGCAAGACTCGGAGCGGGAGCGGAAGCTATGCTTCAGAGAATAGAGGAGCTTGAGCAGACTGTATCAAGACTCAAATTCGGCTCCGTTTCAGTTGAAGCAAAGCCTGTTGACGTAGCGGTAAGCTCAGCGCCCAAAGAGGCTAAAACGCCAAGTGCTTCACCAAAGCCCGAGCCCATCGCACCTGCGGCATCCGAGCCGAAGCATTATACGAAATGGGCGAGAATAGTATCGGGAATTGAAGGCATCAAGCCTTCGATATGTTCACCTCTTTCAAAGGCTGTTGCGCTTGTTAATCCCGACGGAAGCTTTGTTATAAAGGTTGATGCGTTCTTCGTTAAGATAATCGGTGAGAACAGAGAAAATATGTCTATTCTCAAGGGTCTTATCGCAGAGTGCGAAAATAAAGAGGCTGAGAAAATTAACATCTCGGTTGTACCGAAGACGGTAAACGATACGGCAACTCTTGCGGATGAAATCGAAGAGGCGCTCGGTTAAATACGATTAATAAATTGATTAGGAGATAAAAAATGAAAGTTAGATTACCTCAGGGTATGGGCGGCGGCCCCTCAAATATGCAGGCTGTTTTGAAGCAGGCACAGAAAATGCAGGAGGATATGGCTGCGAAGCAGGAGGAGCTTGACGCACGTGAGTACGATGTAAGCGCGGGCGGTGGAGTAGTAAACGTAAAAATTAACGGTAAGAA
Source organism: Oscillospiraceae bacterium (assembly GCA_015063445.1). The sequence goes on along the minus strand of SVUD01000017.1, from coordinate 21,887 downwards.
GGAGATCCTTTCCGTTAAGCTTGCTCCCGAAATCGTAGATCCCGATGATATTGAAACACTCGAGGATCTTGTAGTGGCAGCGGTTAACGAGGCTATAAAGAAGGTTGAGAGCACCGCCGCAAGTGAAATGCAGTCCATAACCGGCAACGTAGGTCTTGGCGGAATGGGACTCGGCGGTATGTTTTAATAAAGATGGCAGAGTATATAACCCCAATCAAAAGACTTATTGAAGAGTTCAGAAAGCTCCCGGGAGTAGGAGCAAAAACGGCGGTGCGCTATGCGTTTGCTGTTCTTTCTCTTGATGAGTCTGATATTGAGCGATTTTCCGATGCGATAATAGGCGCGAAAAGAGATATACGTACCTGTCCCATATGCTGCGGACTTACCGCTTCTGAGGGAAAATGCGAAATATGCTCGGATGAAAACAGAGATTCGACCGTTATTTGCGTTGTTGAAAGCGCAAAGGATATAATGGTTATGGAAAAGGTGAGAAGCTATCGCGGCACGTATCACGTTCTCGGCGGAGTTTTGTCACCTATTGACAACGTTTCACCCGAGGACCTCAATGTCTCAGAGCTTATAGAGAGAGTAAAGGCTGGCGGCATAAAGGAAGTTATAGTTGCCACCAATCCCACTCCATCGGGCGATACCACTGCGGCGTATATAGCAAGAATTCTTGAGCCTTATGGAACTGAGGTTTCACGCCTTGCTTATGGAATACCCGTCGGAGGAGATATCGAATATGCAGACGAGGTTACGCTTTTCAGAGCCATGGAAGGCAGAAAATATTTCGGAAATTAAGAAAAACGCATCAAGATGACTACCTTTTTACTTAAAAAGAGAATATTTTTAGAGCGAGGTTACCTTTTTGGGTATCTTCGCTCTTTTTTTAATCTACGCCATACTGAATTTGTATTTAAGTCTTAAATTATCGGCTATCATTGCTATAAATTCGGAGTTTGTGGGCTTTCCGCGCGTGTTCTGAATAGTATAGCCGAAGTATGAGTTGAGGGTATCCACGTCGCCTCTGTCCCACGCAACCTCAATGGCGTGGCGTATAGCTCTTTCAACACGCGAGGTCGTGGTTTTGTATTGCTTTGCGACTGTTGGATAGAGTACCTTAGTTACAGAATTTATAATTTCGTTATCGTCTATCGTCATAAGTATTGCGGTACGCAGATATTGATATCCCTTGATATGCGCGGGGACGCCTATCTGATGTATGATTTTTGTAACCTGAGATTCGATATCGGGACGAGCTGATGAAAATTCACTTACGTATGCTTCCGTTTCTCTTGTAAGAGATTCTATGTGTGAGAGCAGAGAGGCTTCAGAAAATGGCTTCAGAATACAGAGGTCAGCTCCCGCCTCGGTGGCTTCCATAAGTACGTTATGTCTGTTGATTGGCGAGAGAAGAATAACCGATACGTCCGGCGCAAAGCTCTTTACCGCCTTGATAACGCCTATACCGTCAATTCCCGAGAGCCACAAATCAACAACTATGAGGTCGTATTTAACGCTGCGAGCCATTTTAACGGCGATTTCACCGTTATCCGCCTCATCGGGAATTCTTTTTCCGCTTTTTATCAGACAATCGCTGATTTTCTTCCTTTCTTCGATATTTTCACTACAAATCAGAACTTTAATTGATTTTTCCATTTTGCATCTTTCTCCTTGTTTTGATTTTTATTTGGAAAATTATGGGAACAAATACATTTTACCACAATTTTCCAAATATTTCAAGGTAAAAAGTGATGAAAAAACGTAAAGATAACGACTTAAAAATGGTAAAATTTTCCAATTTCGACAAAAAAGAACAAAAATTGAGCGAAAGAAAGGCTGCGCAATACCTGACCTGTACGTGTCGGAAACGTTTGTATTGGTTTTGCAATGAGTATGTTGGAAAGGTTTATTTCGATATTCCGTTATAGTTGTAAGGGATTTTGGTAATATTCGAGATAAAATTGCCGTATTGGAATTTTTAAGTAAAATACGCTTGAAAAACCTAAAAAGATATGCTATAATATATTTCGAACATTAATTATATGAAAAGGAATACTTATGAAGAATAATAAAAACAAGAATAATAAAATGTCTGAGGACAAAAAAAGACTGATAATAGTAATTGCGTTAATCGCGTCAATTTTAGCGGTGACGCTGATTATAATGCTTGCCGCAGGCGTTTTCAGCGGCAAGGATGATGACGGTAATACAGATGGTAGCGGCACTTCAAATTCGGGCGGCTCCTCATCGAGCAGCACCTCGAAGCCGGGAAACTCCGGTATAACGGGAAGTGACAATCCCTTAGAGGGTCCTCTTGTTGACCAAGAGGCTGATGATTGGCAGCCTTTAGGTTAAAAAAATAATCCCTTGCGGTAATCGTACTCGTTAATGAGTCATTGATACGCAAGGGATTTTTATTATATAATATTAATGTAAAAAACGATAAATGGCGCCTGCGGAGAGAAAATCTCGTCCACAGGCGCTATTTATTTAATTAGTGAATGATATCTTTATATTTGTTTTACCAAATTATCAGGTGGATATCTGACCGTACCAGATAAGGATAGTAGCTCCGTCCTCAGCATAGTACCAGCAGAAGCCTTCGACAGTGGGCTCTGTAGGACTGTAGAAGTAAAGCTTTGCGTTGTTAAGCTCTTCGTTTGAGGAATTAATTTTGATGGAGTACCATCTGTTGGTGCTGACGGCACTATTACTGCCGCATCCATAGTAGATATTTTCAAGATTTTCGCAATCGAGAAGAACGTTTTCGCCGATAGCCGTTACGCCTCTGTGGATAACGATCGAAAGGACGTTAGTAGCGCCGGCAAATGCGTAATTCTTTATTTCGGTAACGCTCTTGGGAATGGTGATCTGAATCATGAGCTTGCCGTTCACGTAGAGGTTGTTAGCGAAGTAAAGAGGATTGGACTTAACGGTAGCGAACGTAATGTTGCACCAGCCTTCAAGATCGTTAATGTAAAGCTTGTAGAGGATCTCGCAGCCGTCGAACGCATCCTCTCCAATTGTAGTAACAGTGGAGGGAATATTCACTGTGAGAAGGCTCTTAAGATTACGGAACGCATAGTCACCGATATTAACAAGGCCTTCGGAAAGCGTAAGCTTTTCGATGTTAATACAGTTATCAAACGCTCTTGCTCCAATGTAGAAAGATTTACCGCCGATAGTAACGCTCTTAAGCGATTCGCAGTTAATGAATGCGTAGTTCTTGATAGCGTTAGCGTCGGTAACGTCGATCTTGGTTACGAGATTGTCGTTAAGATAAAGCTTCTTAGCATAGTAAACGGGGTTTGATTCGGGAGTAGCAAAGTCTATTACGTACCAGCCGTTAATATTGGAAATATTAACCTTATCAAGATTTTCGCAGCCCTTGAATGCGTATTTTTCGATGCTTGCAATGGACGAACCGATATTGAGGTTCTTAAGTCCCTTACAACCGTTGAATGCGCTCTCGCCTATAGTGTTAACACCGTTTCCAATAGTTACGTTAGCAAGCTTTTCGCAGCCTGCGAATGCATTCTTACCGATAGATGCAACGTTGTTACCTATATTAACGTTCTCAAGAGAAGAGCAGCCGTTGAAGGAATTATAAGCGATGTTATTAACGCCTTCGCCGAGAGTGATATTCTTGATGTTGTTACAGTTCTGGAATGCGCCGTAGAGAATAGTACTGTTAACGCCGGTAACGGTAACGTTTGCAAGAGAATTGGGAATATAGTATTTATCCGTAGCTGATATAAGCATTCCCATTAAGGGATCGCGTGAGTAATAGGTCTGCTCGGTTTCCGTAGCTCCGGCGTACTCGGATTCACCGAATATGTAACCGAAGGGATACTGAATTCCGTGATTCAAATTGCAGGATATACCTATGCAGCTGCTATCATCACAGAAGTTGTAGAAGCTATTGTGACCAACGAAGGGGATAACGAGATTTACAAGAGAAGAGCATCCGTTAAGGAGATTTTCGGGAAGCGCTCCTACGCCCGTTCCTATTTCAAGAGATTTAAGAGCGGAGCAGTTAGCAAATGCGGACTCTCCTATGCTTCTTACGTTGTCAGGAACGTTGATAGACTCAACCTTGGAGCAGCCCTTGAATGCGGAGCTTCCAATAGAGCTTACGCCCGTACCGATAACTATCTTGCTCGCAGATGAGCAGCCCTCGAATGCGGAATTGCCTATTGAAGTTACGTTGTTGGGGATTACGATACCCTCAATCTTAGCGCAGTTCTGGAATGCGGAATTACCGATAGTGCTTACGCCGGATCCAATGTTAAGAGTCTGCATTGCGGAGCAGTTCTGGAATGCGGAAGCACCTATTGCAGTTACGCTGTTGGGAATTACGATACCCTCGATCTTTGCGCAATTCTTGAATGCGGAAGCACCAATAGTGCTAACTCTTGTTCCGATTGCTACGCTCGTGATAGCGTTGCAGCCTTCAAATGCGGAGTTACCGATAGTTATTACGTTATCGGGGATAACGATAGAGGGAAGAGAAGAGCAGCCCATAAATGCTTTGTCACCGATAGTAACAACGTCATTACCTATAACTGCGCTCGTCATAGAGGAGCAGTTTTCAAATGCGGAGGTACCAAGCATGGTAACTCTGTCGGGAATAACTATACCCTCAAGAGCAGCGCAATTCTTGAATGCGTTTTTATCAATGAGATTAAGCTTGGAGTTTGTGCCGAAGGTTACGGTCGTCATATTTGAGCAACCCTCAAATGCGGAAATACCTATTGAGGTAACGTTTGCGTCTGCGGTAAGATTAACAAGTCCCTCAAAGCCAACGAATGCGTACTGCTTAATTGCGGTAACGGTTGCGGGAATAACGAGATTAGTTATCTTTTCGTTACCGAAATAGAAATCGGTAGTGTAGCAAATGGGGTTAGCTGTAGCATTTGCGAAGTCGATATTGCACCAGCTTATTACGTCCGTAGCATAAAGCTCGGAAATCTTAGTGCAATTATTGAATGCGCTTGATTCAACGGTAGTAAGAGTACTCGGGATAACCACCTTAGCTATAGAGGAGCAGCCGTTGAATGCGCTCTGACCGATAGTTGTAACGCCCTCGGGAATTACAATTTCAGTGAGCTTTTTGCAGCCAAAGAATGCGGAGCTTCCGATAGCGCTGAGATTGATACCTTCCTCAAAGGTTACGCTTGTCATAGCCGAGCAATTATAGAATGCCGAGTCGCTGAGAGTTGTAACACTCTTAGGAATAATGATGCCTGTAAGCGCCGTGCAGTTTTGGAATGCGGCAATTCCTATCGCTTCAAGCGCTGAGCCGTCCGCGAAGGTTACGGTTGTCATAGCGGAGCAATTATAGAATGCCGAGTTACCGATAGCTTTAACACTTGCGGGAACGTTAAGAGCAAGAAGATCTGAGCAATTTGCAAATGCATAGTTACCGATATTCTCTATCTTGTTTCCGAGAGTCACTGCTTCAATAGCTGAGCAGTAAGCGAACGCATAGTTTCCTATAGATGCGCAAACGCTCTCTGTACCGGCACCGTCGATGAATACAACGCTCGTGATTTTAGGAGCGTTTTCTACGTTGTCGGCGGGATTGAAGAGATAATTTGGAATAGCAGTTACGGTATTGCCGATATTAACGGTAATTCCGTCAGCAGACTGACCTGCGTTATAGAATACGTTGTTACCTCTTTCAAGATCAGCAATATCAGCGTTAACGTTGACAGTCTTAAGAGCGGTGGTATTATAGAATGCTGCCGCGCCGAGCTTAAGAGAAGCGGCGTTAAACGTAATGCTCTCGAGAGCTATGCAGTTATAGAACCCATTATCGCCGATAGAAGTTGTGTAAGTATTTGTTGTAAGCGTCTTAACACTTTCGCATCCGTACATAGAGTAGGGTGAGATAACGCTTACGTCGTCTGCAACGGTGAGATCCTCAAGAAGCGTATTTGCAACGTAAAGCTTTGCGCCGCTGTACATGGGGTTAGAATACTGCGCATTGAAGCTTGCGGTGAGCCAAGCGGATATATCGGAGATATAAACGTTGTCGATCTTATCGCAACCGTAGAATGCCTTTTCACCTAAGCTCTTAAGAGCGGTATTGCTTCCGAAGTTTACGTCTGCTACGGAGCTGCAGTAAGCGAATGCATAATTACCTACGCTTTCGCAAATGCTGTCGGGAGCAAACGTAATGCTTACGATCTTAGGAGCATTATTGCTGCTGTTATCGGGATTGAAGAGATAATTGGGAACAGCATTTACGGTATTACCGAAAGTAACTGCAATTCCGTCAGCAGACTTATTGCCTGCGCCGTAGAATACGGAATTATTCTTTATCAAATTGCCAATGTTTGAGTTAACGGTGATACTCTCCAGCGCCTCGCAATTGTAGAATGCTTTGCTATTAAGAGTTAAGGTGTCTGTATCAAATACAAGAGTTTCGAGAGCAGTACAGCCTTCAAATGCGCTCATACCGATTTCCTTAATATCGTTAGCGATAGTAAGGCTCTTAAGACTTGTACATCCGTACATAGCGTAAGGCTTAACGGTATTAATGCCGGCGGGAATCTCAAGAGATTCAATGGGAGCGCCGTTAATGTTGAGCGCTACGCCGTTATACATGGGGTTAGAGTAGTAATTTTTAAATTCTACGTTAATCCATGCCGCAACGTCTGTAATAGTTACGTTTTCAATAGCCGAGCAGCAAAAAAAAGCATTGCTATCCGAATTTGCAAATGCGGTATTGTTTTCAAATACCACGCTCTTCATAGCGGAGCACTTGTTGAATGCGGATTCGCCTATCTCGGTAACGCTTGCGGGGATGATTATACCCTCAAGGCTTGAGCATCCGTTGAACGTATTATTGCCTATCTTTGCGAGATTGATATTATCACCGAACGTTACGCTCTTCATAGATGAGCAGCCCACGAATGCGGATTCGCCTACGTAGGTAACGCTTTCGGGAATAGCGATAGTTTCGAGCGTGCTGCATGCGTCAAATGCGGAGGTACCGATAGACTTAAGCGAGCTTTCGCCATCAAAGGTCACGCTTACTAAAGCGGAGCATGAGTTGAAGGAATACTCTCCGATATACTCTACGTCCTTGTGAACGGTTACGCTCGCAAGACTTTCGCAGCAGAGAAATGCGTAACGGCTTACAGCAGTGTTCTCGGTAGGAATTACAAGATTCTCGAGAAGAGCATCAGCAACGTAAAGCTTTGCGCCGCTATACATTGGGTTAGAGTAGTTGTTAGTGAAGTATGTGTCTATCCAAGCGGAAATATCCGTGATATATACGTTGTTGATATTCGAGCAGCCGGAGAATGCCGAGCCTTCGATTGACACAAGCGCCTTGTTACCTAATTTCACGGTATCAAGCTTCGAGCAGTTTGAGAATGCGCATGTGCCGATAGTCGTAAGAGTCTCGTTGCTTGAAAGATCTACGGCGGTAAGATTGTTACAGCCTTTGAATGCGTATTGTCCGATAGTCTTGCAAACGCTACCGTCGGCAAGGGTTACTGAAACGAGCTTGGGAGCGCTGGATGCCTCGAAGAGGTATGCGGGTATCGCTTCAACTGCTTTGCCAATGTAAACGGCTATACCGTTTCCGTTCTTACCTGCGTTGTAGAAGATTTCGGACCTGTCACCGAAATTATCTACGTTCTTTGCGTTGAAGTAAATTTCTTCAAGCGCTGCGCAGTTATAGAATGCGTTTGTTCCGATATTGGTTATTCCCTCGGGAATAGTGAGCTTCTTGAGATTATTGCATCCGTAGAATGCATAGTTCGATACAAATGTGATATCATCTGCGATAACAAGCTCTGTAAGCTCGTTTTTTCCAATATAGAGAGCCGCGCCGTTATACATAGGGTTGGAGCTTGTATTTGCAAAGCTCGTCTTTATCCAAGCGGATGCGTCGGAAATAAAAACCGTCGTAATTTTGGTGCCGTAGAATGCGCTTTCGGCGATATAAGCGAGAGCCGAGTTAGAGCCGAAGGTCACGCTTGTCAAGGATTTGCAATTATAAAAGGCCGAGTTGCCAATAGTTTCGCAAACGCTGTTTTCTGCGAACATAAGCGATGTAACCTTAGCGTCAGCATTGTAGAAGAGGTATGCGGGTATAGAGGAAACTGTCTCACCGACGTTAACTACCAATCCGGTAGCTCCTACGCCCGAGAATACGCCGCTTTTCGAAGTAAGATTGTTCATCGATACAGCGTTAAAGTTAAAAGTCTTGATAGCGCTGCATCCCGAGAATGCGTAGTTTCCGAGCGTCTTAACACCCGTACCAACGGTAAGTGTTTCGATAGCCGAGCAACCGTCGAATGCGTGAGCGGCAATTTCGGTAACGCTGTTAGGAATTATGAGGTTTTTAAGTTTGTTTGAATTATAGAATGCATAAGCTCCGATAGTTTCGCAAACACTGTCATTCTCAAATTCAATGCTTACGATATTGGGAACGGAGGTATTATCATCAGCATTTGGGGAGAAAAGGTTATTAGGAATAGAAGTAACATTCTTTGCGATTGTTACCTTGATTCCGTTTCCGTTCTTGCCTGCGTTGTTGAACACAAGGTTATTAGCCGGAAGGTCTTTAAGATTTGCAGCCTCAAATCTGATAGACTCAAGACCGGTACACTCCGCGAATGCGCCTGTGCCGATCTCGGTCACGCTGCTTGTGATAGTGATTGCCTTAACGTCCTTGCAGTTAGAGAAGGCGTAGCTTCCTATTCTTTCGCAAATGCTTCCGTCATCGAAGCTCAATGAGATTATCTTGGGAACGTTGTTTGTTCCGTTGGGGCAGAAGAGATAATCGGGTATGTATTCAGCCGCTGATCCGATGGTCACGTTTATGCCCGTACCGTTTACTCCGGCATCGTTGAAGATGGAGTTGTTTTCGGCAAAGTTATCCATTTTGGCAGCATTGAAGTAGATTGCCGTAAGAGATGTGCATCCTGCGAAGGCGAGCTTTCCAACATTCTTAAGCGATTCGCCTATTTCGAGCACGGTCATAGCCGAGCAATTATTGAATGCCTTTTTACCGATAATAGCTACGCTGTCGGGAATTCTGAGAGTTGTGAGAGCCGCGCAGTTTTCGAATGCGCCGTCACAGATAGTCTTCAAGCCTGCGCCAAGAGTAATATAAGACATCTTTTCGCAGCCGTAGAATGCGCTGTTTCCGATAATCTCGGTAGCGTTGGGAATAGCTACGTCGAGAAGAGCGATACAGCCGTAGAATGCGTTATCGCATATTGTGTTGACCGCGTCGCTGAGAGTAATCTTAGTCATCGCGGTACAGTTTTTGAACGTAGCCTCAGCGATAACCTGAAGAGATTCACCGATTGTAACCTCTTTAATTGCAGAACAGTTTTCAAATGCGTTGTTCTCAATCTTTGCAACGCTGTTCGTAACGTTGAGCTTATTGATCTTCGAGCAATCCTTAAACGCATATGCGCCGATAGTCTTAAGTGTGTTACCTAAAATCAAGGTCTCGATATTGGAGCAGCCCTCAAAGGCGCTTGCATTGATAGCCTCAACGCTATGAGGAATATCCAATGCGGCAAGAGCCTTACAGCCCTTGAATGCAGACTCGTCTATTGTAGTCGTGCTGATACCAAGCTCGAGGTCGGTAAGTGCGGAGCATCCCTCAAAGGCTGACTTTCCGATAATGTTTACGGTATCGCCAATGGTCACCTTTGTGAGCGCCGTACAGTTGTAGAAGGAATATTCCGAAACTACGGTAACACTGTCACCAATAGAGAGAACGGTAAGAGCGGAGCATCCGTCGAATGCGTGAGCCTCTATCGTCTGAACGTTGTTACCGATGGTAAGGGAGGTAACCGATGAGCATCCGGAAAAAGCGTACTGACGAATATTCTTGATTTTACTTCCTATCTTTACCTCGGAAAGATTAGAGCAACCGTAGAACGCATAGTCGCCGATCTCTTCGCACTTACTGTTAATCTCGAAATCAACCGCGGTAACGTTGGGCGCGGTATATGCGCCTTTCGCAAAGTGGAAGAAGTGATCCGCAATACGGGTAACGTTCCAACCTATCGTTACGGTAACGTTATCGCTGCCCGAGTTAGCGAATATATCGTTAGCGGAGAAGAGGTCGTCCATCACTATGGAATCATATTCAATTTCAGCTAAAGAAGGACAATCTGAGAAGGCAAGGCTGCCTATAGTAGCAACGTCTAATCCAATACTTATGCTTTCAAGCTTATCACAGCCCGAGAATGCGAGCGTACCAACGTGGGTAACACCGCCCGAAAGGGTTACGGATGTAAGCGCATCGTAATTATAAAACGCATAGTCGTTGATCTTTTCAATACCGAGGGGGATTTGAACCTTATTAAGCTCTCTGTTGTTAACGTAGAAGATCGAAGCGACTGATAGTGGGTTAGCGGACGCATTGCCGAACTCTATATTGAGCCAATCCTCAAGAGAAGAAATGTATATTTCCGATATCGACTTGGAGTATTTGAAGGCATTTTCACCAATTGAAAGAGCGGAAGAATTGTTGAAGGTGAGTTTTCTGAGGATGGGAGTGTTTTTCTCGGAGGAAGCAAACAAATATGCGGGAAGGCTTTCAACACTGCTTCCGAACACTACGTTAACGCCGGGGGTGCCCGAACCAACGCTTGAGAATATGTGGTTGTTGTTTTCAAAAGCCTTAACGGAAACGGCGTTGTAATAGATGTTTTCAATCTTCGAACAATGCTCGAAAGCGCCGTAGCCTATAGAGGTAACGCCTTTACCGATAGTAAGGCTCGTTACGTTTTGGCAGTTAAAGAACGCATTTGCGCCGATAGTATTTACGCTATCGGGAATAACAATTTCCTTAATGCTTATGCAACCGGAAAAAGCATAATCGCCTATGCTGACAACCGAGCTTCCGAGATCAATTTCATTTATCGTTTTGCAGCCGTCAAACGCGCCATCCTCGATTATCATCAAATCCTTGGGGAAGGTGATCTTTGAAAGATTCTTACAATCCTGGAAGGCGTATCCGCCGATAATCGTTACTGTGTTCGGTATAGTAAAGCTTGTCGCATCACTACCGGGAGCGTAGGTAACGAAGGCGCGTCCGTCCTTCGAATACACGTTTCCGTCTATCGACTTGTAGTCCTTGTTCGCACTGTCAACCGTGATAGACTTGAGCTTTCCGCATCCCTCAAACGCGCCGGGAGCAATGAATTTTATGGTGGCGGGAATGGTTACCGTTTCAAGATTAACACAGTCCTTGAATGCCGCGCTTTCGATAGCGGTAACCTCTTTTCCCTTATAGGTGGAGGGAATTATGAGATCCTTAACGTCTCTTCCAAACATACGGGCAGCATTGCCAATACTGGTTACCGCGTATCCGCCTGTCTCATCGTCTTGTTCGTACTTGAGACCTTCAGTAGGCTTTTTTCCGCACGCCGCAAGCGAGAGAGTAAGAGCGAGCAGAAGTACAAAAATTAAAATCCTTTTCATTTTTGTTGTCCTTTCTTAGAAGATATATATATTTAAATAAGCTTAAAATAAAGTTTAGCCTAATTATAGCACACACATAGGAAAAAATCAACCGAAAAGCGAAGATTTTGTTAAATTTAGCGTTATGAACAAAAGTTAGCCTACAACTATGGACAAAAAGTAAACTATGAGAGCGGAAATAACACCCTGCAAGAGCTTCATTACAAAGTAGCGCTTTAGTCCGAGGTCAGTATCCTTGATAAAGGAGATCGCTTGCAGATGAACAGACATTCCCGAAAAACCGACAGCAAATGAGGACAGCGTAAGCGAAATATTCGAGGACAGAAGCTTGGTTTTTGAAAGTATACTCGTTGCGCTGCCTACCTCAAGAAAGGATATTAAGCTAAGGTAAAGGTGATTTTCACCCATAGCGCTCCTGAGCATTCCGACAATACAAGCGAAAAACGTCAGATATGAGCATATATTCAGAGTGTTGATACCCGCATTTTTTATTGAGTCCGTAAACGAAAAACAAATAGCTTTTTCAGGTATTTCGCAGCTTGTTTTTTTGAGTGAATGACCTATCGAAAAAATCATTCCGACAAACAACGCCGAGACCATCATAACGAGATAGAGAAGAATGCCGTCCCTGATGCTTCCTCTCAGTCCGAGACCTACTCCCGAAACGAGAAAGGCGGGACCCGTGTTATTGCAGAACCCTATTATTCGTTCTGCCTCGTCCTTTGAAAGCATACCGCCTCTATATAGCTCCGAGGCGCATTTTACACCTAAGGGAAAACCGCAAAGCATACCAAGAACAAAGGGATACATACCCATACGGTTTATGCGGAAAACACGCTCGAAAGCATCGCCAAAAAATCCGATCGAGGAAAAGCTTGTATACGCATAAAGAAAATCCGATATGACCATAAATGGAAAAACCGAGGGGATTATTACGTTTGAGCAAAGCGAAAGAGCGCTTCTAACAGAGTGGGACAATCTTTCGGATGCGAAAAGAGATAAAAGAAATACCGAGGCGCAGGCGGTCACGGTAAAGAGTTTTGAGAATGCGCGTCTTGTAAAAAAACGTTTTGGCGCTTTGATTTTAAGATTGTTCTTCGTCATTTTTTCTGTCTCCGTACATAAACTTTAGTAAGAAAATATGAGGGGTAACAAAAAATAATGACAAGAAAAACGTTATCCGGTATCACGAGGAGCGCTCCGGACGTTCCGTTTCCCGCGTTTCATCTTGAGCTTGACGGCAGAGGAAAACAACTTAGCATACTCATTTCCGGCATCAGAGGTATAAACGCATTTTCAGAGCGGGAAATTCTCGTGTCGACCAAGAAGGAAGAAATCAGCGTAAAAGGAGAGGGGATGGAAATTTCTCTTCTCGAATCAAAAAGTGTAAGAATATACGGAAGAATAAGCGGTATTTTTTTCTGCGGTAAAAAGGGAGGCAAGCGATGAGAATAGATTACTTCGTTTTCGGGTATAAAATATTTCATATCGAAGAGGAAAAAAGAGCGGATGCCGCAAACGCTCTTCTAAAGCGAAATCTGAGCGCGAGGCTCAGAAGCAACGGAGATCTTTTGGTTTCATCACTCAAAGCTAAAAGATATGTTAAAGCTCTTGCCATGGCTAATCCCACTGTTTCACAGATAAAAGGATTGCCGGCTTTTTTTCTCAAATACCGCGAGAGAAAAGGCGTGATTTTAGGCATAATGTTATCGATTGTTTACATTTTGTTTGCTTGCTGCTTCGTTTGGGATATTAGAATAGAGGGTAACGAAAACATTTCAAAAGCTCTTTTAAAAGAAGAGTTGGCTGAAAATGGATTGTCTGTCGGAGCGCCTTGGAGAAAAACTTCTCTGTCGAAGCTTGAATCTGAAATTCTCTCGAAATCCGATAGAGTGGGGTGGATAAGCATCACAAGAAGAGGTAACGTCGCATACGTTAACGTTCGCGAAAAAAACGTTCGTGACGATGTCTTAGACGTTAAGAACGGATACTCAAACGTAGTTGCTTTGACCGATTGCGTAATAGAAGAAATAAACGTAAGGCGCGGTATTGCCTGCGTAAAAGCCGGGGATACAGTCAAGGCGGGAGAGCTTCTGATATCGGGTGTAATACCGGCTGAGCTTGGTGGAGGATTCGTTCGAGCTGATGGAGACGTTTTCGGAATTGTCAGCGAAAGGATTTCACTCTCGGTGGCACAGGAAGAGCAAAAAGCGGTGTACCAAGAGGAAAAGCTTCGGGAAATGAGCGTAAAAATTTTTAATTTTTCAATAAAACTTTTTAAAAAGTATGGAAAAACAACGAACGAATGTGCTATAATAGAAGACACGAAAGAGTTCGCGCTTTTTGATAAGTACCGTATTCCCGTCGTACTCAAAAGAGTATACGTGCGGAAAAAGGCTGAAAAGACAGTTTTTCGCACGGAAAAGGAAATGATAAGTATCGCTTCCGCGCGGCTTAATACGTTGAGAAGCTACACCTTTGCCGATTCCGAGATGCTGAAGATTAAGTCTTTCGGCAAATTCGAGAATAATAGTTATGTTCTCACAAATGACCTGACTTTGATAAAGGAAATAGGGGAAGAAAGATTTTTCTCGGATGAGCCGTAAGAGAGACATAAGTCTGAGTTGTGCCATAGAATGATTTGTACGCTCGGCGGAAGGTTTAAGTGCGTTTTATATACAATCACGAAGATGAAACTTAAGGAGAAAATATGGCTGAAAAAATAGTAATGACTCAGTCCAATGAAGCAACGATGGCGCTTTTCGGAGCGTTTGACTCTAACGCAAGACTCATAGAAGGTGCGTTTGACGTAAAGCTTTCAAACAGGAATTCGAGTGACGATTCGGGCGATGCCGTCGTGGTCAGCGGCGAGGCTAAGGATACCGAGCTTGCCGTAAAAACGCTTGAATATCTGAAGAGAATGATAGGCGATGGCGAAACCATAAGCCGTGAAAGCATAGAGTACGTTATCGGATTGGTAAAGGATGGTATAGATACGGAAGGTGAGAGTCATACGGGAAGCGTTATATGTGTGACGAACCGAGGAAAGCCGATAAAGGCAAAGACCATAGGTCAGAAAAAATACATTGACGCTATAAAAAACAATACCGTAATTCTCGGCGTCGGTCCTGCCGGTACGGGTAAGACGTTTCTTGCGGTAGCAATGGCTGTCGAGGCTCTCAGAAATAAGACCGTCGCAAGAATTATACTTACAAGACCTGCCGTGGAGGCGGGAGAAAGACTCGGATTTTTGCCGGGAGATCTTCAGAGTAAGATAGATCCCTATTTAAGACCTCTTTACGATGCGCTCTTCGAGATGCTCGGAGCTGAAAATTATCAGAAATACCTTGAGCGAGGTGTTATAGAAATCGCGCCTCTCGCATATATGCGAGGCAGAACGCTTGACGACTCGTTTATAATTTTGGACGAGGCACAGAATACAACCCCCGAGCAGATGAAAATGTTCCTTACCCGTCTCGGATATAATTCAAAGGCGGTGGTTACGGGTGACCTCTCTCAGACCGACCTTCCTTTTGGTAAAAAGAGCGGACTTGCGATCGCTACGAACGTGCTTGACGGAATAGAGGGAATATCAATATTTAAATTCAGCGAGCGCGACGTCGTACGTCATCACCTAGTACGAAAAATAATAAGCGCGTACGAGAAGTACGAGAAAAACCAAACGGCAAAAAAATACAAAGCGAGAATGAATCAGGAAAAGGAATAAAATGAAAAGAGAACTTTATATCAATTTTTCCGCAACGGATAAATTCGAAGAGATAAGCTACGAGCTTAAGGCTGCGGTAAGAAGCGCGGTATACGCAACTCTCGAGCGCGAGAGCTTCAAATATCCGGCGGAGGTGTCGGTTACCTTTTGCTCGGCGGAATATATACACGAGCTTAATAAACAGTACAGAGGCGTTGACCGTCCCACCGACGTGCTTTCGTTTCCCCTTTATGAGAATGGGGAGTTTGACGAGGCTGAATGTCAGTTCGGAGCACCTCTCGGAGATATTGTAATTTCCGTGCCGAGAGCGAAGGAGCAGGCTCTGGAGCTTGGCAACAGCTTCTTGCGTGAGGTTGCCTTCTTAACCATACATTCGACGCTTCACCTTCTTGGATACGATCACGAGAGAAGTGATGAGGACGATGAGCTTCAGTGTAGGCTTCAAAGAGAAATAATCGAAACAATAGACATAAAATAAGCGTTTAAGCGTTACTTGGGAGAAGAAAATGACAAAAACAGGATTTATTGCAATAGTCGGACGTCCAAACGTAGGAAAATCCACACTTTTAAATTCGATAATAGGAGAAAAGGTTGCGATAGTGTCGAAAAAGCCTCAGACCACGCGCAACCGTATAACAGGCATACATACCGTAGGTGAGGATCAGTTTGTATTTCTCGATACGCCGGGACTTCATAAGCCGAGAACAAAGCTCGGAGATTTTATGGTAAAGACCACAAACGATACAATAGGCGGAGTTGACGGAGCTATTCTCGTCGTTGAGGCAAGAGAAGAGGTCGGAGATATTGAGGCAGAGATCATAAAGGGTATAAAGGCTAAGGGAATCGGCGCTGTTCTCGTAATTAATAAGATAGACGCCGTCCGCCCCGAGAATATAGTCAAGACGATAAAGGCTTATTCCGAGGCTTTTAATTTTGACAGTGTAATTCCGATCAGCGCAAAGAATAGCAAGGGCGTTGAAATAGTCGTTGAGGAATGCAGACGTTATCTGAATGAGAGCGTTTGGTTCTTCTCGGACGAGATAGTCACCGACCAGCCCGAGCGCCAGATGGTAGCAGAAATTATCCGTGAAAAGTTACTCAGAACGCTGGATGAGGAAATACCTCACGGAACCGCTGTCGTTATAGAAGAATGGCGTGAGAAAAAGGGCACTGTTTCCATAAGAGCTGAGATATACTGCGAAAAAGCGACCCACAAGGGAATAATCATAGGTAAAAACGGCGCTTCCATAAAGAGAATAGGAAGCTATGCGAGAGAGGATATAGAAAATCTTCTTGATACGAAGGTGTTCCTCGATTTGTACGTAAGAGTGAAGGAAAACTGGAGAGAAAGCGATTTTAATATCGCAAATCTCGGATACAAAGAGGACTGATATGCTTAGCGAGGTTACAGGACTCGTTTTAAGAAGCGTTAACGTCGGAGAATCGGACAGGCTTATAAGCATTTTCACTAAGGAAGCAGGGACCGTCAGCGCAATGGTAAAGGGCGCTCGCTCGCTTAAAAACAGAAACATGTCCGCATCGCAGCAGTTTTGCTATTCAACCTTCGTGCTTTATAAAAAGGGTGAAAAATATTGGGTGCGCGAGAGCAATCTCATAGAGAGCTTTTTCGGACTTCGTGATTCGATTGAGGGCTTGAGTCTTGCGGGATATATAGTAGAGGTGCTTTCGGACGTTACTACGGCTGAGGCGGAGAGCGGGCTTTTAAGACTTGCCTTAAATTCTCTTTACGCAATATCCGAGAAAAAGTATTCGCTTGATAAGATTAAGGCGGCGTTCGAGATACGCGCGACGTCAATAATCGGATTTATGCCGGAGGTTCTTTCCTGCCATGAATGCGGCGAGACCGCAGGCGACTTTTTCTTTGATATAATGGGCGGAAGCATACGGTGCTTCTCCTGTAAGAAAAAGGCGGACAGACAGAGAAGCGGCGCTTACGACGACGGAACGAGAGAAATCATAACTATACTTACAGAGGGCGCAAAAACCGCCCTTGCTTATCTGATACACTGCCCGTTAGAGCGTATTTTTGCGTTTAACGTATCCGACGAGGATATGGAAATACTCTCACGCGCAACCGAAAAATACATAACGAACCAGCTTGAGCGAAGCTTTAAGTCGCTTGAATTTTACAAGGAGGTCAAACGCTGATGCATTTTACGTCTAAGGCGCTTTTTGCACTTGAATATGACAAGATAATAGGTATGCTCGCATCTATGGCGGCAACAGAAGGCGCAGCGGCAAAGGCAAGAGCGCTTTCCCCGACGGACGATTACGATACGGTTCTTACCCGTCAGAGAAGAACCGATGATGCCAAGCGCTTAATAAACGCTAAGGGATATCCCTCGTTTTCCGCTCCCGAAAGCACGGTTTCCTCGGCAGAAAGAGCGTATAAGGGCGCAGTTTTATCTCCGAGAGAGCTTCTTGATATAGCCTCTCTTCTTTACAGCGCGAGAAATCTCCAGGATTATATAAAGACCGACAAGACCTTCGATACCTCTCTTGACGAGCTTTTTGATAGAATTCTCGTTTCGAGAAGCCTTGAGGACAGAATAAAAAAAGCAATCATTTCCGAGGATATGATTGCCGATGAGGCAAGTTTTGAGCTTGCCGAAATAAGAAGAAAAATAAGAAATACCAACAACAAGATCAAGGATACTCTGCAAAGCTACGTTGGCGGAAATAAGCTCAAATATCTCCAGGAAAATATCGTTACGATGCGTAACGGAAGATATGTTGTACCCGTAAAGGCGGAATACAGGAACGAGCTTAAGGGTCTTGTTCATGATACGTCCTCTACGGGAGCTACGCTTTTCGTTGAGCCAATGGCTGTGGTGGAGGCTAATAATGAGCTTAAAAGTCTTTCCGCGGCAGAGAAATACGAGATAGAAAGAATACTCGCATCACTTTCGAAGGACTGTGCTGACGCATCATCGGTTATAACTCTTAACTATCATAATATAACCGAAATAGCGTTTGTTTACGCTTGTGCCTCTCTTGCTATATCAATGAAGGCGGAGATGCCGAAGATAACGAAAAAGCGACTTGTTAATTTAAGAAGGGCAAGACATCCTCTTCTCGATAAGGACAAGGTCGTGCCGATTGACGTTGCCGTTGGCGAGGACTTTGATACGCTCGTAATAACAGGTCCTAACACGGGAGGAAAAACGGTATCGCTTAAAACCGTCGGACTTCTCACTCTTATGGCTGCCTCGGGACTTCAGATACCGGCGCTTGAAAATTCCGAGGTAGGAGTTTTTGACGGAGTTCTTGTTGATATCGGTGACGAGCAGAGCATAGAAGCATCTCTTTCCACGTTCTCGTCTCATATGGTGAACGTTGTCGGAATTCTTAACACGGTTGGTCCGCGAACCATGGTTTTGTTTGATGAGCTTGGCTCGGGAACAGACCCCATAGAGGGAGCGGCGCTTGCCACCGCGATACTTGAAAAAACGCAATCTCTCGGTGCGCTTACTCTTGCTACGACTCACTATGCCGAGCTTAAAGCGTACGCCTTAGATACGCCCCGTGTGCAGAACGCGAGCTGCGAATTTGACGTTGATACTCTTCGTCCAACGTATAAGCTCGTTGTCGGAACACCGGGAAAATCAAACGCATTCGCAATTTCGGAAAAGCTGGGTATTCCAAGTGATGTTCTCACGAGAGCAGACCAGCTTATAGCGCGTGATAATAAGCGCTTTGAGGATGTCATCGAGCGTCTTGATACGGATAGAATGAAGATGGAGGCTGCTCGTGAAAAGGCAGAGGAGCTTCGTTCGGAGTATGAAAAATTCAAGCTTGAATCCGAGCAGGAATTAAAAAAGAAAATCTCTAAAACAGAGGATGAAACGCAAAAAACGTTACTTAAAGCTAAGCAGATTTTGGATAGCGCCAGAGCATCAAGCGAATTTATATTCAGACAGCTCGAGGCTATAAAGAAGGCTGAGGATAAAGAAACCCGTGACAGACTTATGCTTGAGGCGCGTGATGCGGTAAGGGAGAGTCTCAGGAAAAACGACGATATGCTATCCGGTATAACTGTTAAGGAATATTCGCTTGACGACGACTATAAGCTTCCAAGACCCCTTAAAATCGGAGATAAGGTTTACGTTATTACGGTTGGTACCGAGGGAGTCGTTACGGCTCTTGCCGATAAAAAGGGACTTATTGCCGTTACCGCAGGTGTTCTTAAAACCAAGGTTACCGAGGACAAGCTGAGACTTGTCGAAGCAAATACCAAGTACCGTGAGAAAAAAACGCCGAGACAGGTATCCGAGGGCAAGGTAAAGCGCTCGGTCGTATCCGACTTTAAGATAGAGGTCGACGTACGCGGAATGATAGGCGACGATGCGTGGTTCGTGGTAGATAAGCATCTTGACGATGCTATTCTCGCAAACGTTCCATTTGTCAGAATCATACACGGTAAGGGGACAGGCGCTTTAAGAGCTGCGCTTTGGAAGTACTTTAAATCCGATAAGCGTATAAAAACCTATAAACACGCGGAATACGGTGACGGCGATGCGGGTGTTACGGTAATAGAATTGAAGCATTAATCTTAATTTTCGCGTACGATTTTGAAAGCATAGGAGGAAATAGAAATGAATTTTACGCCCTTGAAGGATTTTCTTGATAATTGCTTATCCAAGCTGGGTATTCCCGGCTCGGACACGGTAATATACAAAGGAAGAAATGAAATATTCCGTTATCAGAGCGGATATGAAAATCTTGAGAAAAAAACTCCGGTTGATCCGTATGCGCTGTACCATATGTATTCGGTTACGAAGGTATCGACGGCAATAGCGGCGGCTCAGCTTATAGAGCGCGGCGAGATAATGATAACTGATCCGGTCAGCGCATATTTTCCCGAGTATAAGAATATAACGGTCAGGGTTAAAAATCCCGACGGAACCGAAGAGATAAGACCCGCAAAGACGCCCCTTCTCATAAAGCATCTTCTTTCGATGACAGGCGGCTTTGATTATAGTCTCGATAGAGCAAGTATAAAAAGGGTAAAGGAAGAAACAAACGGAAAATGCCCGACGCTTGACGTCGTACGCGCTCTCGCGAGTGACCCCTTGACGTTTGATCCCGGAAGCGATTACAGATACAGCCTTTGCCTTGACGTTATGGGGGGCGTAATAGAACTTGTATCGGGAAAGAAGCTCTCCGAGTATATGAGGGACAATATTTTTATGCCACTCGGAATGAAAAACACTTCGTTCGGACTTACCGAGAGCAAGATGGAAAGACTTGCTACGCAGTACGTTTACGATGACTCGGTAAAAGGACCGCGCGAGGTTGCTAAAAACTTCAATCAATTCATTTTCGGAAGTGAATACGATAGCGGAGGAGCGGGACTTATTTCCACTCTCGAGGATCAGATAATTCTTGCCGATGCGCTTACCCATCTCGGTCTCGGTCGTAACGGAAACAGAATACTTTCGACCCATACCGTAAATCTTATGCGTACGAATATACTTGACAGCGCTCAGCTTAAGAGCTTCCATAAGCACGGTAATCACGCTATTGGCTACGGATACGGCTGGGGCGTCAGAACAAATATGAATCCCGAAATGTCGGGAAATATTATGCCAAAGGGAGAATTCGGCTGGGACGGAGCCCGTCTTTCCTATCTTTCCGCCTCGCCCGAAAGCGGAATTTCCATATTCCATGCGGAGCATATGGGTAAATTCCACGGAACAGTAATCCCAAGACTCAGAAATATTATATATTCCTGCCTCGATTATTGATTTAACGGATAGATCCAGAAATTTAACGGAGATAATATGAAATTTATCAAGATAGAAACCCCGTCATCAAAAGAAGAGCTTTTAGATATTCTCTCGGATAACGACAGAGTGAACAAAAACGTTGTCCTTGAGGATAAAAAAGGAACGCCTTACATGCACGTTAAGGAGTCGGACGGAAAAATAAAAATCAAATGCGAATACATAGGCGGAGCAACGAGGGATAACGCATTTCTTGACGGAACACGCTTTTCGGGAAAAATAACCGAAAAGAACGGAAAAACCGAAATTAAGGGAATTATCGCAACTGCCGTCATATTTCATCTTATCCTGTTTTTGATGTTTGCGGCGTTTATTGTTATGTGCTTCATAAGGCAGGGCTTCAGCATAGTTCCCGTATGTCTCATCATCTTTGACGTAGTTATGTATAAGGATGAGTTTAAAAAACAGGGAATTATCGAAAGATATATATTAAGAGCGGTAAAAAGGCTCGAAAAAGAGAAAAACGCAAAAAAACATTAAAGAAAACTACCTAAAAACCTCTAAACTCAGACATTAAATGATACTATCGTTATGGCTTACGCATTAAAGAGCGAAAATCAGCAAGTGGATTATTGTCTGTAATACTTACCATAATTGTCGTGATATGCCAAACAAAAGATGTATAATTACTACGTAAGGTGTTTGTATAGGGCTTTGCTATTTGAGGCTCACGAAACAAATTGTCGGTTATCACTTGATCAAACGTACAAACTCTTAAATCCAATGCGGAGGAACTTGAAATGAATAAAACGAAAGGGAATTCATTAAGAAAAATTTGGATATTTGCTTTGGCTCTCATAATGCTATTTGGAGCTACCGGAGCTGCGTTTAACGTGGCGGCATCAGATGATACGAGTCCCGTATCCACCTTTGATGACGGC
>SVUD01000082.1 GCA_015063445.1 Oscillospiraceae bacterium | reverse complement strand
CTGGGTAGGTGAGCGCGGTGTTAAGCTTTCGGGCGGTCAGCGACAGAGGATAGCCATAGCCAGAGTATTTCTTAAAAATCCCAAGCTTCTGATTCTTGATGAAGCGACGAGCGCTCTTGATAACGCTACCGAGATCCAGATACAGGCGGCTCTTGAGGAGTTGTCCGTCGGCAGGACGGTCATCGTTGTTGCGCACAGACTTTCCACGGTGAAGAATGCCGAGAGGATTGTCGTGATAGATAAAGATGGCATTATAGAATCCGGAACTCACGATGAGCTTATTGCTCTTGAAGGAGAGTACGCAAAGCTTTATAGATATCAATTCAGATAAAATGTAAATAACAATTTACATATTTAGTAGAAAATGCTTGAAATTAACAGTTTTAGAAAAGGTTTAAGAGACGGAATACCGATCTGTCTTGGTTATGTATCCGTGGCGTTTGCGTTTGGAATACTTGCAACCTCACAAGGTCTTTCGGTGCTCGAGGCAGTGCTTATTTCCGCCTTGAACGTGACCTCTGCGGGGCAGCTTGCCGCGGTTCCCATTATCGCTATGGGCGGCGGATTTTTTGAGCTTGCCTTAACTCAGCTTGTAATAAATATGCGCTATGCGCTGATGTCGGTCTCGCTCTCTCAGAGAATGGGGAAGAGCATAAGTCTTGCTGACAGATTTGCAATTTCCTTTGTAAATACCGACGAGGTGTTTGCGGTCGCTATGTCGTCCGGGCTTCAAGTCGGGCGAAAATATATGTATGGGCTGATTCTCACTCCGTTTTTCGGTTGGACTACCGGAACCCTCGTCGGCGCGCTTGCGGGGAATATCCTGCCCGGCGTCATAGTTTCCGCGCTCGGTATAGCGCTTTATGCTATGTTTATCGCCATAGTTATTCCTGCGGCAAGAGGTGATAAGAAGGTAGCTCTTTGCTCGCTCCTCGCAATCGGGCTTTCCTGCCTGCTTTACTTTACCCCCGTGCTTCGGGATATCCCCTCGGGATTTGCAATCATCATTTCGGCGGTTCTCGCGAGTCTTGTTTTTGCTATTCTCGCTCCCATTCCCGATGAAGAAGAAAGCGATGAGCAGGGACAAAAAATAATAGATACGGCTGAAGAGAATTTGTCCTCCGTAAGAGAGGAGGAGCGCAAAAATGCTTGATTTCGTTCCGAATTTCTTCCTTTATTTAATAATAATGGCGTCGGTGACCTACCTTGTCCGAATGATACCGCTTGTTTGCTTCAGGAAAAAGATCACCAACCGTTTCGTGCGCTCCTTCCTTTACTACGTTCCTTATGCGGTCCTTTCGGTAATGACCGTGCCCGGCATTTTCTTCGCCACAGGACATATCATTTCCGCTGTCGTCGGCACGCTCGTCGCCCTTGCTCTCTCTTATTATCGAAAGAGCCTTATCGTCGTCGCTTCTTTCGCCGCTTTGGCAGTGCTTTTAGCAGAGGCTGTGATTATGTTTGTTTAATCCCTAACTAAAAAACAGGAGAAATAAAATGTTATTTACTAGCCTGGAATTTCTGTTCGCTTTCTTTCCTATAACCTTTGGTGTGTATTTTTTACTTCCTGTAAAAGCAAGAAACTATTGGTTGCTGCTTGCCAGCCTGTTCTTCTACTCATGGGGTGAGCCTAAGTTCTTGATAGTGATGATAGTTTCAATAATACTTAACTACATCTTTGCTATAAGAATCGAGGATGCAAAGGATAACGCCTTTCAAAGGAAACTCTTTCTTGTTCTAGCAGTTGTTGCAAATCTTGGTTTGCTTTTTGTATATAAATATATGAATTTTGTTACTTCAACTCTTCACGAGTGGTTCCCGGTTACAAAGGAAATGTTCGAGGTAACAAAGATCGTTTTGCCTATCGGTATATCCTTCTTCACCTTCCAATCTATGAGCTATGTTATAGATGTATACCGGGGAGAGCCGGCACAGAGAAATCCTTTCTATGTGGGACTTTACGTTTCTCTGTTCCCTCAGCTTATCGCAGGTCCGATAGTCAGATACACTACCGTTGCCCGGGAGATAAACGAGAGAATAATAACCAAGGAGATGTTCACCAAGGGAATGTTCCGCTTCCTCAAGGGTTTTAATAAGAAGGTGCTGCTTGCCAATATTCTTGCGGAGGTTGCCGATATCGCCTTTGCGCAAAGCGATCTGAATTTCACGCTCGCATGGATAGGAGCTATATGCTATACATTGCAGATCTTCTTCGATTTCAGCGGTTATTCCGAGATGGCGATAGGTCTCGGCCTTATGTTCGGATTTAAGTTCTTAGAGAATTTCGACTATCCTTATATCTCCAAAACTATAACCGAGTTCTGGCGCAGATGGCACATTTCTCTTGGTTCCTGGTTCAGAGATTACGTGTATTTTCCTCTTGGCGGTTCAAGGGTAAAATCCAAGGTAAGGTTGGTATTCAATCTGTTTGTCGTTTGGTTGGCGACGGGAATATGGCACGGTGCTAGCTGGAACTTTATTCTTTGGGGTGTGCTTTACGGAGTTATCATTACCGTAGAAAAGCTTCTCTCGCTTCCGAAGAAGCTTGAAGAGCATAAGATCCCCGCCGTCTTTTATCAAATATTTACAATGCTTATGGTAGTTTTCGGTTGGGTACTCTTCCGCGCTACGGATATTACATCCGCAGGAAACTATCTCAGCGCAATGCTAGGCTTCGGTGCAAGCGGGTTTATCGATGATAAAACGATACATTACTTAATGAACTTTATAGTTATGATCGTAGCAGGCATTATTTGCTCTGTTCCTTTGGCAAAAAAACTTAAGGAGAAGATTTCTGAGAAGTGGGAAAACGGTGAGGTAATATGCGATACTGCCGAATATATAATCCATATGATTCTCTTCGTGGTGAGCGTTTCCTTCCTTGTAATGAACGCTCATAACCCGTTTATCTACTTTAATTTCTAAGAGGAGGCTTACAGAAAATGAAAGCAAAAACAATAAGCTCAATTGTATGTACTGTCGTTGTATTCGCTTTTTTGGTAATCGGCGCATTGCAGAATATATCTCTTCTTTCTAAGCCTCTTGAAAAGCTTAATGCGGAGGAAATAGAGTACGACGGATTTATAGACGAGGTTCAGGAAGCCTATACATCAGATGAGTTTAAGAACAAGGAATTCTATATAAACATCAACGGTCTCTTTGCTTCTCTTACGGGAAGAAACATATATAATGATGTAGTTAAAATGAAAAACGGGCAGATGTCCAGAGTATTCAACAATAGTTGGGATTCTAGGACGCAAGCAAAAACGTTGGGTGAATTCAATAGTTATCTCAAAGAGATTGGCGTGGATTTTTTGTATGTTCAAGCCCCTCATAAAAATGATTTAACAGGGGATAATCTTCCTGTTGGAGTTGAGGATATTACAAATGATAATTGTGATTCTTTTTTGGCAAATCTCAGGAATAATGGCATAGAGCCGCTCGACTTACGTTCTATAATTTCCCCTGATGCGGAAACCGTCGATAAATACTTCTATAAAACCGACCATCATTGGAATAATGACGGGGCTTTTGTCGCTTACGGACAGATCCTTTCGGTTCTGAAAGAGAAATTCCCCGAGGAGAATATTGATATGTCTTATGCAGATATCAATAATTGGGAAACCACAGTTTACGAGGACAGATTTCTCGGTTCACTCGGAAAACGCGTCGGCATTTATTACGGAGGCGTGGATGATTATAAGCTATATTTGCCGATGTTTGAGACCGATATGATTTTTTCGACCAGGCAAGGTACAACGATTTTCAGAAAGGGTACTTTTGCAGAGGCAAATGTTTTGAAAGAACGTTATCTTGAAGGAGAAGTCAATTACTTTGGCGACAATACCTATTGCAGTTATGTAGGCGGAGATTATCCTTTAGTTCATTATAAAAATCTTTTGGTTGAAAATGGGCTAAAGGTCCTTGTGATAAAGGATAGCTTTACTCTTCCTGTACAGGCATTTCTCTCTACGGCAGTATCCGAAATGGATGTTGTTGATTCGAGATATTTCAAAGATTATTCAATTGCCGAATACGTTGAATTGACTCGTCCTGATATTGTAGTAATGATGGTGAATCCTTCTGTTATTGCCGACAATGTTTACTATAATTCTTTGAATGTGAATTCCGCAAAAGAGCAGCAGGAAGCATCCGTTAAGAATTTGATCTACGAATTGGATTCTGTTAATATAACCTCTCCTGAGGAACGAGAATTTGGTTATAAGGTTGTTTTTAAAGATTTAGAGTATAACACTAAGTATGTTCTCACAGCAGAGGATTTTGATATCATTACAGGCGATGTAAAAGGGGTAACATTTTCTCTTTACAACAGTAAAACGCAACGTTCATATACTTCCGAGACGTTTTGTATGGATACGGATTGTCGGGATGAGGGATATGTGTGGTCTTTTGTAACTCCTCAATCCGGCGAAGGTCAATTGCAAATAATAATGTATTCAGGAGTGGCGGGTGATGCCGGCGGAAATCATCTGGTTGCAAACGGACTGGAGCTTTTTGCTATGCGCAAACCTGAATGATAATTAAAAGCGATAGTCTTTGGTTTCGACTATCGCTTTTTGATTTTTTAAATTGTGACTCGGTTAGTTATAAACCGAGAAATCGGATAATAAGGGTCAAACGAATCTCAATACATCACCGTTATAGTAATATTTGAAATTCTTATTTTCTATTTTCCTTCTTCCTGAAGATGTTACAGATTTTTTGACCAAAACGTTTCACGGTATACTTAAATCCGTTTTCTTTCAAACACCTGAAGAAGCCTCTGATTTTCCTGGGAAGCCAGGTGATGAAGCGTCCGAGGCGATAAGAAAGAGATTTTCTTATTCCTTCAAGCTCAACCTTGATTTTGTTGTATTCTTTTGTACTGACTATAGTTGTGTTTGTTATGTTAGGG
>SVUD01000016.1 GCA_015063445.1 Oscillospiraceae bacterium | reverse complement strand
ACGCTTTCCGCTCTAAATCCCTTTGCCCCAAGAGACTGAGCCATTAAGAATTCGCTGAAATTTTAGTTTTTATTGAATTTTTCTTCTTTTTATTTTGATTTTACTGAATTCTTAATGACTCAGCCTCTTTTTTGTTCGGTTACGCCTAAATGACGCAGCCCATCCGAATTAATTTGCCTCTACCAAGGAGTCGAGATTGATGGTTCCATCCTCGTTAAGCTCGGTGTAGAAGGGATATACGCCAAACGCAATGAGATCTTCTACGCTTGCGGCAGCGCTGTTGTAGTAGATTCTGTCTGTGTTTGTGGTAATATCGATATCGTAGTAGTTCTTAGAGAGGTCTGCCGTAGTTGTTTCGGGATTGAAGTTCCAATAGCAGATCTGCTGAGCAGAGGTGATATCCTTGAAAATGTTGCCGGAAACAACAAGCTTTACGGTATCAGTTCCCTCGTCGTTATTACCAAGTCCCTGAGCGCGACCTGCCGCAGAGCCCGAGAAGGTATTGCCTGTTACGATGAACTCGTCGGCAATTCCGTCATCGGTGGTAACCTGAATAACGTAAGGACGGAAGGCAACGTTGTTGATAACGTTGTCAGCGAAGAGAACCTTACCGGTAACCTGAGCGTAAACGCCGGATTTAGATCCGCCCGTTGCGCCGTCAATTACGTTGTTGGTAAAGGTGAGACCGTTCACAGCTTCGGTAGCGGCCATATTGATATGCAAGGGAGCGCTGTTGGTGGTATCGTCAAGGTTCTTGAAGATACAGTTGGTAACGGTGAGATCAGCGATGCTTGCTCCGCCGGTTCTCCATCCCGTAAAGATGATGCGGGAGTTCTCGAAGGTTATACCGTCGAAGGTAAGTCCGCTATAAGCGATAGAGTTGCCGTCCGAAGCCATAACCGTTGAATTCTTAAATCCAACGCCGTCTATTGCCTTGATGGTAACGTTGTTCAACGCTGCGGGAAGCTTGATCGTAGCGCCCTCGATGGTTTTAACGATAACGATCTCGCTGCCGTCCTTAAGAGCGGCGTTGAGCTCTTCTGCGGTGGAAACGAATGAGGGAACGTAGATCGTTACGTTTGCCTCAGTATTGTTTTCGATAGTTACGGGCTGCTTGTAGACTCTTCCTACGATAGCGCCTGCGTTAGTGTCCTTAACGCCGTAGTGGTTTGTAGCCTGATCTACGGTGATGGAAACGGTATCTACAGCGCAGCTTTCAACGGTAGAGGAAGAACCGATATATCCCGTAATACCTCCAACGTCACGGTAAGCCTTAAGAGTAACGTTGGTAGCGGTGGAATTCTTTATGTAGTGATTGTTGCCGTTATCGCCGAGCCAACCAACAAGACCGCCGATCTTGTCGCCGTTGTCATAGCCCGAAGCGGTTGCGTTGGGGATTGCGTTGATGGTTACGTTCTCAACGTGGCAGTTTTCAACGCTGCCGTACATCTGACCAATAAGACCGCCGCTCATACGGTTTGCGCCGTTGATAACAACGTTCTTAACGGTTACGTTAGTAACGGTTTCGCTGATTCCTGTCGTTCCTCTTCCGATAAGACCGAACAAGCCGTTCCAGCCGCCGCCCTTGGTTATGTTGAGGTTAGAAATTGTGTATCCCTGACCGTCAAAGCTACCGTTGAAGCCGATCCACTTTCCGTCAACCTCACCTGCTCCGATAGGAGTCCAAGCGTAGCCCGAAAGGTCGATATTGTTAGTAAGCACAACGGTTTTGCCGTCAAACGTACCTGTACCCTTGTTTACTTCCTGAGCGAAGTTGAGAAGCTGCTTTGCGGTACCGATCTCATATACGCCGCTTTCGTTAGCTGTGAGCTCTTCCGCAGCGCTGATGCTGATTTCGCAAAGGTGGCTTACTTCGTAGGAAACAACGCCGCCGTTAACGGTTGCGCTTGTAACAAGCTCGCCGTCGTGGTAAACGTCAACGACCGTACCGTCTGCGAAAGCGCTTCCGAGATCGATAGTCACCGTGAAGGGAGTAGTGTTAGCGGAAAGGTCGATAACCTCGCCCTTATCGTCAACGAGATCGAAGAAGCTGAAGGTAACGGTGTTTGTGTCAACAACGGGCTCTGCGTGCTGAATAGCAATGCTCTTAGCTCCGGTGTTGTTTTCCATAATGCTCTTGATTGCTTCTGCGGGGAGAGCGATCTTAGAGGTTTCGGTTACGATCTGGGTAGCCACTGCAGCCTCGGGAGCTGCGGGAAGAGAAGCGTTACCGGAAACTATGGGGTAGGTGGAGTCTACGTCGTACTGATCGCCGAAGCTGTCAGTCTCGGAGGTGAGCTGAGTTGCAAGAATCTGAATCGAGAAATCGGTACCGATAGAAAGTCCCTGATACTCGTTTCCTGCGTCCTCTCTCATCTTGAAGGCGATAGTGATAGTGTGCGCCTCGTCAGCGTCAAGGTTTCCTGCACCGGTATTTCCGAGATTTGCGAGAGCGTCAGCGAGAGTGCCGAGCTTCTTGTCAGCGGTAAGAGCCGAAGCGTTTGCAATCTGAGTTGCGGGATCAACGTAGTAAACGTCGATTACATCGGCAAGCTTGGAAATTTCGCCGTTTGCAACGATCTGAACCTTGTACTTAAGAGCAAGAGTGCCTTCGTTGGCAATCTTGATGTGGCGAACCTCAGCGTAGCCGGGCTCCCATTTGTCGTTATTGAAGATAGCGCCGTCCTTGGCGTTCTCCCATGCGGTCGTGGCAGGATCTGCCTTACCGTCTGCCCAGTACATCTCAACGTCAAGAGTACCGGTCTTGATTACGTTGCCGCTTGAGGTAGCCGAATCGGTAAACCAAGCGAACGTAGTTCCAATGAGCATAGTGAAGCACATGCAAAGAGTGAGTATGCTTGCTACTAAAGCTCTTTTTGTGGAGTGCTTTTTAGTCATTTAAGTGACCTCCTTAAAAGTTTCATATCGCGCGGTGTATACGCAAAATATGTAGTTATATTATAAATATTACATACTCATTTGTCAATATTTTTATTTTACAAAAAGTACCAATTAAAGCATTTTTTTGAGTTTTTTTCTCTTTATCAAAAAGATAATTGGCACATTCATAAGAAATGTCTATTTTCTTGACAGGCACTGAATCTATCTCCACAGATGCTATTCGTCGATATGCTTCGATACGCTCGGCTTGATAGATTTCGCTCGTTACACGAGCTCGATTCGATATAAACTCACTTGCGGTCGGCTTCGATATGATATAAATTCCTCGTTTGCAGAGCAAACGTATCAAGCGCGGCATATCGAGTGGCAATAGCAACATATCGAAAATTCCATTAGGGATTTATATCGATGCGCAGTATCCTTAATGGCGCTGCGCTATTCCTTTATCTTTTTCTCTTCAAACAGCAAAAAGAAACAAAAAAATTGAGAAAACAAAAACAGCAAAATTGAAAGTCTTAAAGCTCTCATTTTTGCTGTTTTTATTGATTTTTACTTTAAATTGACAATAACAGTTTACTTAAGGGTGCCTTTTACATAAGGCTTTAAGATAAGCGTGTTATCAAAATCAAAATCCTTAGGGTCTATGTTATCGAAAAGACCGTAGTGAAGAGGTACGGCGCATCTCGCGCCTATCTCGCAGGCAAAGTCCGCCGCGTCACGCGCGTTCATATTGTTGCCGACGCCGTTTATGGGAAGGAAGGCGTAGTCAACTCCGTCCTCGCAAAGCTCGATTATATCGTCAATAACGTCGTAGTTATAGAGCGTATCGCCGCTGACGTAGAAGGTTTCTCTGCCGTCGTCAAGGATATATCCCGCAGCCGTGGGGTCGCTATGCTCCGCCTTTACGGCGTAGAAGGTTATACCGCCCTCGCTCCACACGGAGTGGGGGTTAAGCAGCACGTAGTTATGAATTCCGCCAAACTCACGGAGCTTTAAGTACGCATTGTAGGGCGCTAAAACGGTTATGCGCTTATCCTCTCTTGAAAGAAATCTTTTAAGAGTTTCGGGATCAAGGTGGTCGAGGTGGTCGTGCGTGATTATTATCACGTCGGGGCGTATATCAAATACGCTCTCGTCTACCTCTATTCTTCTGTATTTTTTGGGATCAAGCTGCTCCGCAACCGAATTTGAAAGGTAGGGGTCTACCATAACAGTAAGTCTTTCGCTCTCAAAAACAAGTCCTGCCTGTGTTATCCACGTAACGTTCATATCTTTACCTCGCTGTATTGTTTTTACTGTCAGCATACAAAAAGCTATGCAAAAGGTTACACGGCTCGGCACGTATGCTGCTTTGATGATTTAATTTTAAATCCAAGTAAGTATTAAAAGTCCGAGAGCGCCCGATATCGTTCCGATAAGAGCTCCCGCCGCGACGTCTCTTATAAAATGCACTCCGAGAAGCACTCGCATTGCCGCAAGCATAGCTCCGAGCACTAAAATTCCTATGCCGAGAAGAGCGTTCGAGGGCACGAGAACCGTTCCGATAACGAATACCGAGAACACGTGCCTTGACGGAAAGGATCTGCCGCTCTTCCCCTTCGGCTTTTTCTCATAAAACTCAAAAAGCTCATAGGGGCGCGGAGCGTTGATGAGGACACGCATAACGCTGAGAGCTATAAACGGCACTCCCGTTATGATAAGCGCCTCGAGCGCTAAGAGAGGTCCTTTCTCGAAGAGCTTCAGCACGTGAACGAAGAAGAAATACGCCGTCAGCGCTACTATCGCAATAGAGGCGACGCGCAAAATCTCCGAAAGTCCTTCGTCACGGTATACGCTGTAAAGCACCTTTTCGTATCTGCTTTTCGGCACGTACTCGGGCTTCTCCCGGGCTTCCTCGACGTCGGCGGTCGCATCTGAGCCCTTTTGGATTTCCGAGGCTTCTTCGCCGCCGAAAGACATATCTGAGCTATCACGGCTTTCCGAGGCGGTTTCCGCTTCACTGTCCGAGAAGTCAAGCTCACGCACGTCGGTAAGCGCGTTTTCCGTATCCTTTTGCTCGGTGTTTAATTTCTTATTTTCTTCCATAGTTAACAAACTCAATGAATCTCTCGAAATATTTTCTGCCCTCGGCGGTATCCTTAAAGACACCCGCGTCCTTAAGAACTCTTACGAAGGTCTTTCCTATCTCCGCCTTGATTATATCCTCGGTGTTGCTCTCGTCGAAGGTATAGTTATCCTTGAACTTGAGGTACCACTCCTTATGCTTCTCGATGCTTTCCACCGTCGCAAAGTCGGTTCCGCTGAGAATAGCCTTCTTCATATCGGCTATCTCGCCCTTAAGACGCGCGGGAAGAACGGCAAGTCCCATAACCTCGATAAGACCGATGTTCTCCTTTTTAATATTATGATGCTCGGCGTGAGGATGATATACGCCGAGAGGATTTTCCTCGGTTACGATATTGTTTCGGAGAACGAGGTCAAGCTCGAAGTCGCCGCCTCTCTTTCTCGCTATGGGCGTGATGGTATTGTGAGGCTCGCCTTCGGTCTCGTGATAAACGAACGCCTCTTCATCGGTGTAGCTTCTCCACGCAACGAGGATTTTATCCGCAAGCTCTACGAGTCTTTCACGGTCTGTACCCGAAAGTCTGATAACCGACATCGGCCACTTAACAATTCCAGCCTTGATATCCTCAAATCCGACGAATGAAATTTTCTTTTCGATAGGAGCGTTTGCCATAGCAAAGGTATATCTTCCGCCCTGCATATGATCGTGCGAGAGGATAGAACCGCCTACGATGGGAAGGTCTGCGTTAGAACCGATAAAGTAATGGGGGAAGTGATTGATAAACGAAAGAAGCTTAGCAAAGCTCGAACGGTCTATCTTCATTGGCGTGTGAAGAGATGAGAGCGCAATGCAATGCTCGTTATAGTAAACGTAGGGTGAATACTGCAAATACCAATCGGTGCCCGCCATATCAAAGGGTATCTGACGGAGAGTCTGTCTTGCCGGCTTTGAGAGGTTACCCTCATAGCCCTCGTTTTCGTGACAGAGAAGGCACTTAGGATATCCCGACTGAGGAAGAAGCTTTGCCGCCGCGATAGCCTTGGGGTCCTTCTCGGGCTTGGAAAGGTTTACGGTAATATCTATCTCGCCGTATTCGCTTTCGCTCTTCCATTTGAGGTCCTTTTTAATTCTGTCCGCTCTTATGTAGTTCGAGTCTATCGAGAGCTTATAGAAGTAATCGGTGGCAAGCTCGGGATTTTCCTCGTAAAGACTCTCAAAGGTCGAGATAACCTCTGAGGGTCTGGGGCAGAGAGCGCCCATTATTTTGGTATCGAAAAGGTCACGGTATACTACGCTGTCACCGTCAATCAGTTTGTTTTCGTATGCATACGTGCAGATAGCGTCAAGAATCTCGACCAGCTCGTAATTCTCGCAAGCTTCCTCGGTATACTCACTGAGAGAAAGCATTTCAAGAAGCTTATTTGCGGTATAAGCTCGGTCAAGCTTATCAATAAGCTCGGTCCTTTCGGCATAGTTAAGAAGGGCACATATAGCGGTGTTGATATTCATAATAACTCTCCGTTTCTAACAATTGTTTACTTTTTTGCCATATTCACAAGTCTGTGGCTAAGACTTTATACATTTTCCGAATATTTTTTGAAGGGATTTATATTGCCCATAAATTCAGGCGAGAAGGAGAAGGAGAAGTCTATCTTATTCTCCGAAATTCTATACTCGGGCAAAAGCTCGGGGCCGCAGGAATTACTTCCTATGCCCGCGTTTCTGTAATCTATAATTACGGTCGTTTCCCTCTCGGGTACAAGCTCATAGTCGTGCTTTGCCGCAGTGAGCGTTTTTGGTGAGAAGTGAGATACCGAAAGCGAGAAGCTGTTTGCCATAAAGAGCATACCGTGACCTGCAATACTCGTCACGCCTGCCCACTTGCAGCCCCAGTGCGCCGAGTTTTCCTGAGGTCTTACGTACGGCTCGAAGTTTTTCGTTGCCGTTGTATTGAACACCGAAAGTCTTGACGCGAGGCGCTTATCCTCGTACGACTCGTACGGACCGTAGCCGAAGTAAGAGACGTCCTCAAAGCCCTCGGGAAGCGTGAATTTAAATCCGAATCTCGGAAGGGGCGGAAGTCCCTCTCTCACGTCTGCCGAAACGCCGAGCTTCACGGCAGAGCCCTCGGCAAAGGTATACGTAACGTTCATCTTCAAGATAGGCTTACGGAAGGGCGCTCCGAGTGAGAGCGACGCCTTTATAATGACTCTGTCCGAAAGTCTCTCGGCAGAGGTCTCATAGCATTTAACCTCGGCTTTATCAAAGCCTGAATGCATCCATTTTGCTTTTATTTTTCTGTCGTTATCCGTAGGAGCGCGCCATATCTCAGGCGTAACGGGGGCAAAGAGCATTTCCTTGCCCTCATGGATAAGCGAGGTTATAAGTCCCGTTTTTCTTGACACGGTAGCCACGCTCTCGCCAAAGGATACCTTATATTCCCTTTCGTTTTCCAAAAGCTCAGCTCCGCCGAGCGATATTTCTCTTTTCTCTATCTTATCGGAAAGAATAAACTGCTTCGAATAAATTTCGTGACCTATTTCCGCCCACTCGGTCTCGGTGTTCTGCTTAACGGTTACGTTAAGGGTAAGAACTCCGCCGAGAGCCTCGGGCGCTTTTATCTCATAGGTCGCTTTGCCGAGAGGCTTGATATCAAGCTCTCCTATTCTTCCGCTCCTTACCGCTCTTCCGTTGTTTTCAAACGTATAGACGAGCGAGAGGTCCTTCATATCGGTGAAATACCTGTAGCTCGTTACGGTGAGCGAGCCGTTTTCGTACTCTATCTTGACGGGCGCTTGCGCCTGTTTTATTTCATAGAAGCCCGTATGCGCGCGTCTGTCGGGATACACGACACCGTCAACACAGAACTCCGCATCGTTCGGATAGTCGCCAAAATCTCCGCCGTAGGTATAATGAGGCTCTTTATAAATATTATCTCCAATCGCAACCGAATGGTCGGTAAATTCCCATATACAGCCGCCGAAGAAGCAGTCATATTCCCTGATGAGCTTCCAGTATTCGAAAACGTCACCCGGGCTGTTTCCCATTGCGTGACAGTACTCGCAAAGGAAGAGCGGATATTTCTGCTTATCCTCAGCCAAGTAATAAGTCTTTATCTTTTCGATAGGCGGATACATTCGGCTTTCAAGCTCTATATAGCTCCTGTACGTTTCTGGGGAGACGGGCATTTCATTTCCGTTTTCGAGCGCTATCTCAACGTCGTGCGCCCTTCTCGATTCGTCCTCTAAGTGAACGAGCCTTGAGTTATCGCGGGACTTGAAGTATTCTGCCATTTTTTTGTGATTGATTCCCGCTCCCGACTCGTTACCCACGCTCCACATAATTATAGAAGGGTGATTCTTATCACGCTCGAGCATACGCTCCGCGCGGTCTATATAAGCCCTCTCCCACTCGGGATTTGAGGTAAGCTCGTTTCCGTCGCGGTATATTCCTATTCCGTGGCACTCGAGGTCAGCCTCGTCTACCACGTATATACCGAGGCGGTCGCAAAGCGAATAAAATCTCGGATCGTTCGGGTAGTGGCTCGCGCGTACCATATTACAGTTAAATGATTTTATGATGTAAAGGTCACGCTTCATATGCTCCACCGGGGTTGCGTGGCCGAGCATCGGGTGGCTGTCGTGACGGTTTACGCCTCGAGCCTTGACCTTCTCGCCGTTTATATAGATTACCGCTCCCTTTATCTCTATTCTGCGGATACCCACGGGGATATTTATTATCTCCGAGCCCGCCTCGAGAGTCAGATTGTAAAGATAGGGTATCTCGTCGCTCCAAAGCTTCGGAGAATCTATATCGGCAAGCTTCAAGGAAGCCGTTTTTCTGTCAAACGAGCCCGAGGCAACCGTCTCTCCCTCGGCATCGGTAAGGGTATATTTTACCTTGATTTTAGCGTTCGCCGTCAAGTCAAGCGTGACGGCAGCGGAGGAAAAGTCCTCAGCCGTGTCGCATTTTACGAATATATCGTCGATTCTCTTCTTATCTCGCATAAGAAGGTAAACTTCTCTGAATATTCCCGAGGCTCGAAACATATCCTGGTCCTCAAGATACGAGCCGTCGCACCATTTCACGACTACGAGACGAACGTCGTTTTTGCCCTCGTGAACAAGCTCGGTTACGTTGAACTCGCTCGTCATATGGCTGACTTGACTGTAGCCTGTGAACTTGCCGTTAACGTAAAGATAGAAGCAGGAGTCAACGCCCTCAAAATTAAGCATTACGTCCTTATCACGAATATCGCTCGCGCGGAGAGTAAAGCTTCTCGCGTACACGCCCGCAGGGTTCTCGTCGGGTACGTAGGGCGGATCGACGGGATAGGGATAATTCGTGTTCGTATAGTTCGGCACGTCGTAGCCTCTTCCGAGAGCGTTCTGCCAATTCATAGGAACGTCTATTCTCTCGTCATCGTTAAACAGAACCGAGAGAGGATCGTCTATATCGCTGACCGAGGGGAAGAACTTAAAGCTCCACTCTCCTATCAGCGTTTTGAAGTAAGGCGACTCGTCTCGGGTGTCCGAAAGCGCCGCCTCGCGCGTGTCGTACGGTATAAAATACGCTCTCGGCTTTTCACAGCCGACATGAAGCGTTTCAAGATTCTCGTGGTACTTAGGAAGTCCAAACGGCATATCGGTATCTCCTTTTGGTTGGATAATTATATTTGTCACAAAATTAATATCGGTAAATTATGCTTATTCGGTAAATTGCGAGGTATAAAGCTCGGCTCTGCAAAACGAAGCGGCGGCTCGCTCTAAAGAATAACGCCGACCTCTGCCGAATAGAGCGTTTTCTCCTCGCCCGTGTCAAGTCTTACGGTAAGTCCGCCGTCGTTTTCAATGCCGAGAACGGAGGCGAAAAATTCCTCTTTCGCGCTCGTCATTTTCACGCGCTTGCCAATAATAAGCGAGCGCTCTCGGTAGCCCTTCATATACTCGTCCGCAAGGCTTTCCTCAAAGCGAGAGAGCTTTTCGGATAGGCGGAGAGCAAACTCGGGGATATTTACCGACACTCCCGTTTCCTTTTCAAGAGTCGTGGCAATGGCGCTTATTTCGTTGGGAAGCTCCCTTCCGCAGAGATTCACGCCTATGCCGACTACGGCGTATTCAAAGCCCTGTCCGTCCTCGGTAAAGCCACCCTCAGCAAGAATTCCCGCAAGCTTTTTACCGCCTAAAAAGACGTCGTTCACCCATTTGATGCGTGGGCGAGCGTCGGTCATTTCCTCGATAACCTCAGAGAGCGCGACAGCGGAAAATACGGTGAGCATTATAGCCTTTGACACGGGAAGAGTCGGATAGTGAAGATAGGAAAGATAAAGACCGCCCTCACGGGAGATGAAGCTTCTGCCCCGTCTGCCCCGCCCCGCTGTCTGCTCCTTAGCTATAAAAACCGCGTTTTTTCCGCTGCCGGAGGAGGCATATGCTCTTGCGTCGTCATTGGTTGAAGCGGTCGTATCGCATACGAAAAGCTCGGCGCTCGGGCTATCGCACGAAAAAGCGTTCTTTATTTGATTAACAAAATCACTGCTCATAAAATATTACGCCTTTAAATATTTAATCAAAGACATTTTAGCAAAAAGAAAATGCAATGTCAAGACAAACGCCCAATTTTAAAAAATCTTTATTCCCTTTTTTGCCCTTCTTTAGAATATTTGGCGAGACGCGTGTCAAAAATTACATAAAAAACGCCACGGAGGCAGAAATGACGCTAAGCTCGGATTATAAGGAAAACGTATCCCTTCTCGAAAGCGCTCTCGGATACGGAAAAAACTTCGATATTCTCAAAAAAAGGCTCGACGTAGGTGACACGGAGCTGACCTTTTTCTTCGTCGACGGCTTTGTTAAGGACGGAGAGCTGCAAAGGGTTATGCAATATCTTCTCGGGCAAAAGACTCTCGGCAAGGCTGAGGAATGCGAAAAGGTCATTCCGTACGTTGAGGTCGGAAGAGTCGGCGAGATAGAGGCTATCACGTCTGCCGTTCTTTCGGGACAGACCGCCCTCCTTTCCGAAAGCTTTGGCAACGAGGTGATAATTTTAGACCTCAGAACCTACCCCGCAAGAAGTATATCCGAGCCCGAGACCGACAGAGTTATGCAGGGCGCGCGCGACGGCTTTGTTGAAACGCTTATTATGAATACCGCTCTTCTCAGACGAAGAATAAGAGACCCGAGGCTGACTATGAAGCATTTCGATATAGGCGGCTCGTCGCATACCGACGTCGTCGTTTGCTATATGGATGGCGTGGCAAAGCCCGATTACGTGGCATCCGTGTGCAAAAAGATACGCGAGGCAAAGCCGAGCTCCATTACCCTCGGAGCGCAGAGCCTTACCGAGTCGCTTATAAAAAGACGGTGGTTTAATCCCTTTCCAAAGGTGCGTAAAACGGAGCGTCCCGACACCGCCGCGGCGCAGGTTTTGGAGGGTAACGTGCTGATTTTTTGCGACACGTCCCCCGAGGTAATGATACTTCCGACCTCTATTTTCGATTTCACCGAGGAGGCTGACGATTATTCCTTCTCGCCCCTCGTCGGCACTTATTTAAGACTCTTGCGCATCTCTATTCTG
Source organism: Oscillospiraceae bacterium (assembly GCA_015063445.1). The sequence goes on along the minus strand of SVUD01000016.1, from coordinate 26,350 downwards.
CTTCTCTCGGTAATCGTGACGCCCCTTTGGTATCTCGCTGTGGAAAACTCTTCCGTTTTGCCCGAGAGTCTTTCATTTCTCGTTCCCGACGACCCGGGCGCGCTGCCTATAATTCTTCAGCTCTTCTTAGCCGAGCTTGCGCTCGACGGTCTTGCCCTCGCCTCGATGAATACCCCGAATATGCTCTCCAATTCTCTTTCGGTCGTGGGCGCTCTTATCCTCGGCGATTTTGCGGTGAGCATCGGGTGGTTTTCCGAGGACGTTATTTTCTATATGGCGTGCGTCGCGATAGCCAATTTTGCTCAGCAGAGTCACGAATTAAGCTACGCTTTTAAGTTTACACGAGTCGTTATTCTAACTTTAGTTTACTTTTTAAGGCTTCCCGGGTTTATAATCGGTCTGGTTCTCTTCTGTATTTTCGTTGCCACAAATACGACGGTAACGGGAAAAAGACATTATCTTTATCCCCTTATTCCTTTTAACAGAAAGGCTATGATGCGCCATCTTATAAGACACAAGAAGGACGACTTTGAGGCATAGAAGCAAAAGGAAAGAATAAATCAAAAAAGCGCTCATGCGCTAAAGCCAAGCTTAAAGGAAAGCTTTAAGCCGTATACGTGTTAAAAAATAGGTTTGGAAAATTCATTTTTCTATTGACTTTTATTTGAGTTTAAAGTAAAATATAGGTGTCGCAAAGCGACACGCAAAAAACTCGTTAACTTACGGAGGCTATTATGAATTTTTCGGACATGAATTTTATCCGCAAATTTTCGATGAATATGTGTAAAAACCTTGAGATTCCGCTCTCAAAAATGACCTTTACTTCCGATTTCACCGTTACCGACAGAGGCGATCTTTATCCTCTTGTCGCGCATCAGGGAGATATGAGCGAAAGCGTTTCGCCCTCGGGATATACGGTTATGGGCGAGGGCTACGTACAAAGACTTCTCGCATCCTTCTTCCCCTTCGCTACCTATAAAATGAAGATAACCTCTCTCCGAGGCGCCGCTGGCTTCGTTTTCCGCTCGATGAGCGGCGCAAAGGCTGAGGTTATGATTGAAAGCGATGACTGGGAGACCGTCGTTTCCTTCTTTGACGGTGAGCGTGTAAGCAAGACTCACGTTCCCTCGGAGATAGGCGAGGGCTTTGAATTCATAGTTTCGCTCCGTCCGAAATATTTTGATATATACGTTTGTGTAAACGGCTCTATGTTCTACGTTACTACCGAGGAATCGCTTCCGTTCAAAAGCTCGAATTCCTTCGCCTTCTTCGAGACGGCTAAGGTGGACGTTAAGCTTGCGGGAAGCGCGACAATCGTTGGCGCGGGCTCTTGCATTGACTGCGGAATAGGTCAGGCGGATATCCGTCCCTTCAAATACGAAAACGGAGATCTCATTATGGAAAACGGCAGAGTTTTCCTCTCGGTTAGCTCACGCCTTGCGAGAGGCTCTTACCAGAGCGTTCTTTCCTGGCTGCCCGGAACCGCTGACTTCAAAATGGAGGGCGCTATCTTCTATTCTCACGGTGAGAAGGGCGAAAAAATTCACTCGGAGGTTGCCGCCTCGTACGTATTCAACCGTATGGATAACAAGTGGCACGTCTGGGTTCGTGACGGCTCCGCGGGTCACGTTCTCTCATACGGAACGTTTGATCACGATATAAGATTCGGCGTTAATATAGTTGACGTTACCCCCCTTCCCCTTATGACCAAGGAAAACCTTGATGATACGGTTCTTCTCGGCAAGAAGGGTGACGAGGACCCCGACTTTACATACGACGCCGCTCGTAAAAAATGGCTCTTCACTCTTTGCCGCATTGACGAGGAATACGGTAAATACAGATACTTCTTCTTCGAGTCCGACCGTCCCGACAAGGATTACAAGTTCGTTGGTCTCGGCCCCGTCGGTGAAGAGACGGGCGGCTCAATTCTAAGACTCGACGGAAAATTCTTCTTCGCCTGCGGAAACGACTTCCATGCGATCTCGGACTACCGTGTTTACGAATGGGGTAAGTTCGATAGCTTCACCAACCTTAAATGCGATTATCCCGACGGAGGCTTCCGAGGCTGGGCAACCATTATGCCTATAAGATACGGAACGAGAATGAAGTATTATTGGCTCACCTTCGACCGCACTCTTATGAGCGAGATAAATAACTGGAGCTACGGCAACCTCTACTGCTTCGAGGCAGAGGGATATTTCAAGGCTTAAATACAAATAAAATAAAAAGCAGACTTTAGTCCACAAGCGGAGATTTAAGTCTGCTTTTTTGCAATTTTGTCTATAATTGTTTGCTTTTTGACGGCTGTTCGCTTTCTGAAAAACATTTTATACGTTATTTTTTGAACTTAGTTCTTCCGCTTTGTTAAGAATAAGCTTTACAAAAACATCAGAGCCTATTTTGAGCGCTCTCTCGTCTATATCGAATTTATCGTTATGAAGCGAACACGTGAAGCCGAGCGGCTCGTTTCTTACGCCGAGACGGAAGAAGCAGCCCGGGACAAGCTTTGTGTAATACGAAAAGTCCTCGCCGACCATATCTCTTTCCTTTGGTACAACGTTCTCTTCACCGACAACGCCAACGCAAGCGCGCCTTGCAAAAGCGGTCGATTTTTCGTCGTTAATTATCACGGGGTAGCGCTTTACCTCTACAAATTCAAATTTTCCGCCAAATTCGTTTGCCACGCTCTCGCATATTTTTTTGATATCGCCGCCCGTTTTTTCACTCTCCTCGTCGCTAAGGCTTCTTAGGGTTGCGAACATAGAGCATTTATCTGCAACGACGTTATTCGTCGTTCCGCCCTCTATTTTACCGACGTGAAAGACGGTTTTATCACCCGTCTCTCTATGCTTTCCTATCATATCCTCAATGAGAAGATACGCCTTATTTGCCATTTTTATGGCGTCTATGCCCTCTTCACGTCTGGCGGCGTGCGCGCTTTTGCCGTAAAAATTAAGATAAAAGCCAAAGCTTGTTGCGTTCTGAGGTCCGTCGGAAATTGCTATTTTACCTGCGTCTATATCGGGGAAAACGTGCAAGCCGAATATCTCCGAGACGTCACTCAAAGCTCCGCTCTCGCAAATCAGCTTTGCGCCGCTCGTCGTATGCTCCTCGGCGCTTTGAAAGATAAACTTAACACGGTACGGTATTTTGTCCTTAATTTCGTTTACTCTTCGTATTACGTCGAGCAGTATTGCCGTATGAGCATCGTGACCGCAGGCGTGCATTTTGCCCTCGTTTTTTGATTTATACGGAACGTCGTTTTTCTCGACTATCGGCAGAGCGTCGGTATCGGCTCTTAAGGCTAAGGTATAGCCCGCCTTTTCTCCGTTAACGGTTGCTATTATCGAGCTTTTTCCGTATTTTTCGGTATAAGGCACGGCAAAGCTGTCAAGCTCACGTCTTATAACGTCAAGAGTTTCATCAAGCTCGAAGCCAACGCCCGGGCACGAATGAAGCTCACGCCTTATTTTAGTTACGTAATTTTTCATTTTTTGCCTTCGTACCGAGCCGCGCCCTTTGATTCTGGCGCGGCTCGGCTTTTTATTTGCTTTTTAAGATTTTATCAATCGCTTTAGCGCTTTAAGATTTCTTTCCGTAAACCGCAAGCTCGTAGGTGTTAAGGTCTTTTGCGTACTTCTCCGCCATTCCGTCGATGATAGCGACTCTTACGTACTGAGCCTTAACTCCGCCCATATCGAACATTACGCACTGAGCGGATGCCTTACCAATACCGCCATCCTCTTTGCTGTCTATGGGCTTGTTTGATACGCTTGCTATTGTGTCGCCGCCCGCTCTGTTAAAGCCTGCGATACTAAGCTTTGTCCAATTCACACCGTCATTCGACACCCATATCTCCTGATTCTGCGCAAAGCCGTTCAAATCGCCCGACATATAGCCGATAGCGTCAAGAGTTACCTTCTTTCCGAAATTATAGGTGATAAGGCATTCGTATTTTCCGTCTGCGGTCTCGTTACCGGAAATATCGTATCTTACAGGTGTTGTTTCATCGTCGTAGAACACCGCGGAAAGCCTGTTGTTTCCGCTCCATACGCCGTCGCAGCCGTACTTAATGCTTCTTTCAAGCGTTTTTGCGCCGATAAGAGTCATACCGTATTTAGACATATCGGCAATATCCGCCTTCTGCTCCGCGGTAAGCTCTGCGAGAGTTGAATCCTCAGCGGTTGCGCTGAACTCCTCCGAAGCGGTAAGCCCCTTCGAAAGAAGCACGGAATCCTCGGGAAGAGCCGCAAGGTTACCGTTTGCAGCCTTGCCCCATACAGCAATTTCAAGGGTGTTTATATCGTACTGCTTATTCGAAACTACAACGCCCTCCTTGATTGCGAAGCGTATATATTTCGCATAAACTCCGCCCTCCGCGCTGTTAACGTCAAACGCCGCGCAAACACCGGAGGTAGCTCCGTTTTTATCCTGCGGAAGCATGTCAAGGCTGTGGAGCGAGCCGCCGTCCTTCTTGAGAAGCACAGCATCGTAGGATGCGCTCTTTACAACGCTCCAGCTAATACCGTCGTTCGAGATATAAATATCCTGCGTCTGAGCAAAGCCGTCCATATTTCCCGACATATAGCCGATAGCCTGAATGTTTACTATTCCGCCGAAGTTGTAGGTGATAAGCGCCTTATAGGGCTCGTGCATATCAACTCTGCCCGTTACGTCGTAATAATTTTCGTCAAAGTCAAAGGATACTCTGCTCGAGCCCCAAGCGCCGTCCGCGGCTCTCGCGAGAGAGGTTACCATATTTTTGTTACCTATAATAGACACACCGTACGCAATATTCGAGAGGTCTGCCTTCTGCTCCTCGGTAAGAGCAGCATCCTTTGCAACGGTAACGGATGATGCGCAAGAGCCGTTATCTCCCGTTATTCCCGCTGAGATAAGCTCCGCGCCCTCGGGAAGCTCGTAAAGGTTATTTTCAGCCTTTGCGACGTGAATTCCCTCGGAGGAGGTCTTGTATTCGTCGGTTACTATCGACTCTCCGTATATTGCGTTATAAGCCGCGGTCTGAAGGATAAGAGCCGTTTCGGCATCGAGTCCCGCCGTGTACTTAACGCCTATCGGAGAACGTCCGAAGAGGGTTGCGTAGTGACAGAGCGCTACGAGATAGCTTCCCGTAGGCGAGGGGTGAGTAAGGTCGGGATCGTAAAGCTCGATCTCGGGGTGATTTGTATAAACGTCGAAGAATGCCGAACCTACGGGAGAAAGAGTATATCCCGTCTCGGCAGCTATCGCCTCGTAAGCGGCGGCTACGAAACGAGCCATGCTTTCGGGGGTGTGGTTATAGGTTTCAAGAACCGCGTGACCCTCTTTTCTTCCCCACGTCTGATAGAGAAGAATTTCAGCGCCGTCATTTTCAAGAAGCTCGCCGACAAGACGAACGCCGTCGTAGAACTCCGCTATTGCCGCAAGAGTCTGCGTGCTTCCGTCCTGAAGGAATGCGTAGTCAAAGTCGTAAGCCTCGAGATCCTGATAGAAGAGCTCTCCGCCCGTATCGTTCTTGTTTGCGTATTTCCAAAGATGCCAGCCGCCCTTGGTTCTCTTGGTGACCTCAACGTCAATACCCATTGAGGACGCTATCTGACCGAACGTTCCGGACATATCGTTATAGTTGGTATAGCTGTTTCCGAGGAAGTAAACGCTGACTCTTTCGTCACCGAATTCAATTCCCGTGTGCTGCGTTATCTTATTATCTCCGCAGGCGCAGACGCTCTCGTCGTAGGCAGGTGTCTCGGCGCTTATCTCGAAGCTGCGCTCAAAATACTTATGTACGTGAGCGACCGAGGTATCGCCGAGAAACTCGAGTCTGTATACCTTTGCGCTTTCAAGATACTTTATAAATCTTTCAAAGAGGGTTACGAGCTTTTCATCGTTTGCGGTAACGCTTGCGAAGTAAAGATAGTTTTCAACGCAGTAGCTGCCCTTAGCCTCACCCTTATAGGTGTAGCTTACCGTATCACGAAGCTCGTATGCGTATACGTCTGTTGAAATGAAGTTATTCTCAGCGTCGTATACAGTATTTATCTTCTTGCCGTTTACGAAGAACTCGTAGCTTGCGGGGTCCTCCCCGTAGGGAAGATAGAATCTCATCGAGGGGTTCTCACCGAGAACGAAGGTCGCCTCGTCTATATCGGGACAAAGCTCGGGCTCTTTTCCCTCTCCCTCGTACTTGCTTATCTCAAAGTAATCCTTATCGAGAACCTCGTCTATGTTGAGAATTCCCTCCGCATCGCCCTCAAAGTATTCGTATGCCGCGCGAGCGTAAGCGAGGATATCGCCGACAAGAACCTTGGTGTTTGCGCTGACTCCGTCATCGGCAAGGAGCTTCTTTGCGTACTTCGGAACGCTGAGAGTATAGGTGAAGCTCTCGGAAACGCTCTCGCTGTTAAGGTTTGCCTTGAAGCTTATCTCGGCAGCCATTTCGGCAGCCGCAAGAGGCACGCTGACGTGATAATATTTTTCACCGCCTACCTCAACGCTCTTAAGAGCCGAAAGGTCGGTATAACTTTCGCCGCCCACCTCAAAGGAAACAAGAGCCTTTTCGGAGGCGTAGATATTGAGAATTACGTTAGTGTCAAGCGTTATGCTCGTCTTAAGCTTGAAGCCAAAATCCGAGGGTGAATAAACGCCTATTTTGTATATCTTGGAGTCCTCGGTCTCGTCCGATTTAACCATAAGCATCTCGCCGTTTTCAACGGGGAGCTTAGCCTCGGGAGCGGGAGCGTCCTTAGGAAGAATTACGATAGGATAGTTGCCGTTCTTATCGGGAACGAACTTAACGAACGAGCCGTTGCCCTCGGTAAGATTATACCAATCGAAAGCGTTTGCGTCGTTCATCTTGAATACGCAGCCCTCAACAGTCACCTTAAGCACGTTATGGCACTGAGTGATATCGGGGTCGAGCGCATTGAATATGGTCACACCCGCGGGCAGACCCGTAAGGTCGAACTCGCAGTTTCTGAAGTTTACGGGAACGTCGGTCTTTTTACCCGTGGTTATACTCGTGCTTTCCGCATATTTTCCGAGGAAATCAAGAGTACCGCCCGAACGTGTTATCTTCACGTTCTCGAAATCAAACGTCATGGTTTTTATGGGAGTCGTAAGATCTCCGTATGCCGAGCCGTACGCCGTGCAGTTGAGAAGAGGAGCCTTCGTGGTAATATTTCCGTTCTTTGTTATTACGTGAAGCGGATATATCTCGCTGTATTTCTTTCCCTCGGCGTTATACATCATATAACCGCCGCAGTTTGCCGTATAGCCGTTAAGGTCAACGGTAAGAGTTCCGCTCATTTGACCGGTGTTGCTGTTTCTTGCGTTGATGGTAATATCGTTTCTTAAATAAAGCTGTACCTTGTTGTTTCTCTCGGAATCGTTGTCCATAAGAGTTTTAGCAACCTGGAACGCTCCCGCATTGTTGCCGTCTACCTTTGAGGCAAACGTGCTTTCGGCGCCCTTGAACACACCGTCCATAAATATGATGACGGGGTATGCCGTAGCGTCCGTTTTATCAGCAGGTATCGTTCCGTAAACAGTCTTTACGGAGCCGTCCTCAAGCACGGTCTCTGTATTGCGCGAGGGCGCAGCCGTGCCGCTTGTGTTCTCTGCCGCATAGGATACGGCTGCAGCCGCAGTGAATACCATCACGAGCGACAAGAGAAGAAACAGAATTTTCTTTTTCATTTTTTCTTTCCTTTCGGTTTTTGTATTGCGTTTTTGTTTTAGCGATAAATTTTCCGTCCCTTAAAAGCCCACTAATTTATGTTCGCGGGGCAATTCATGCGGTTGACCGCAATTCATGACACAACGTCTATTCATGCAACAGCGTTGCAATTCACCTCATAAATTCACTCGTTAATTTATGCCCGTTCCCATTTCCCATATTCCGTCGCTTTCCTCGTACCAAGGAGTTTCGGTTCCCGGAGAGGTAACAATAATATCCGAAGCCTTAACTTCTACAATCTCAAGCTCGGGGTTAGAATATTTTTTCATTTTTCCCTCCTAAAATGTTTTTCTTGTCTTGATTATATCACAAAAATATGTTATAATCAATTATCAATAGTATAATATAAATTATAACATTTTAGTTATATGTTTACAGAATTTTTTATAAATAACAGTAACAAAACAAAATATAAGTCAATTTTTGGAGTTAAATTATGGAGCTTTTAGAGAAATATTCCTATTCGGTTTACACGCTCGGCAGCTTTTCCGCCGCGGCAAAGGAGCTTTTTATATCTCAGCCCGCGCTCAGCGCGGCAATAGCGAGGCACGAGAAGAATCTCGGCTTTGCCATTTTCGACAGGAGCGTTATGCCGATATCCCTTACCCCCGAGGGCAGAATATACGTTGAATACCTCGAGGAAAAGGAAAAAAGCGAAAATCTTATGCGAACGAGGATAAAAACGCTCTACGACTCCTCGTACGGTATGGTGTCCGTAGGCGCATATTCGTATAGCGCAACCGAGATCTTGGCAAAAATATGCGGAGAATTCAACAAGCTTTTCCCAAGCGTTAAGGTTCGTCTTGATATGGGAAGTATCGGACATATTAAAAACCTGAGCGAGAAAATGAGAATTCACGCTCTCGATATGATGATAAGCTATGATTTTAACCCTCAGGAATGCGTTGGCGTTCCCCTGCTCTCCGAAAATATGGTGGTTGCTATGCACCGTGACCTACCCGGCGCAAAAGAGATTGCCCACCTATCCGTGTCAAGAGATAAGATACTTTCGTGGGATATTCAAGACTCGGACAAGATAGCCGACCTTTCCGTCTTTGACGGCATAAAATTCTTTGAATATGCAGAATTTTCAAACACACGTTATAAGATGAATCAGATATTCGGCTCCTACGCCACCGCAAATTATACGGTTGAAAACGCAAGACAGGTCGGTATGCACAACCGCCTTATGAAGCAAAAGATCGGCGCTATAATTACCACGGATTTTCACGTAAGCACTGTCGACTTTGATGATAAAAATATTCTCTATTTTGTTCCTAAATCCGATTATTTGCAAAGAACTCTTTACATTATCACATCTAAAAGCGCAAATTTATCCCCTGCGGCAAAAAGCTTTTTAGAGGTTGCGAGAAAGCTTCAGCCCTTCAAATAAAAAAGGTGAAGAGCCACCGTGAGATTTGGCGGCTCTTCACCTTTTTTTATTAGTTTTTATACCGTAAAAGCGTTGCTCGCTTTCCGTCAACTTATTATAAAGCCGATATCCGTGTCAAAAAATTACAGATTGACCTTCTTCTGCACGCTGTAAAGACGCTCCATAGTCTTGCGTCTTTCCTCGCACTCAGCCTGCATAGCGTCGATAGTTTCCTTAGAGTAATTATCAAGGTCGCCCTCGGCAAGCTTGCCCTTATACATTCTGTCAAGCTTAAGAGCGTATCCTATATCGCCCTCAACTATATCGCCGTTTTTCTCGCAGATAACGATATTCGACTTGCCCTCGAGGAGCTTATCAACGGCATACGAGCCCATTTCGGTTGCGAGAAGTCTATCCTTAAGGGTGGGGTTACCGCCTCTTACGATATGAGCAAATCTTGCGAACTTCGTCTCCACGCCCGTCTTTGCCTGTATCTTAGTTGCGAGGGTGGGCGCATAGTCGGGACCGAGTCCCTCGGAAATTATTACGATGAAGTTTCTCTTGCCGAGCTTTCTCGAGGTTGCTATCTTCTCAAAGAGAAGCTCCTCGTCAAAATCAAACTCGGGAATTGCCACGGCGGTTGCGCCCGAGGCGATAGCCGTGTTAAGCGCAATATCTCCCGCATCACGTCCCATAACCTCAACGACGTTACATCTCGCGTGAGATTCGCAGGTGTCACGAAGCTTATCAACAAGCTCGATTACGGTATTCATAGCCGTATCGTAGCCTATGGTATTATCGGTCGAGGATACGTCGTTATCGATAGTTCCGGGAATACCTACGCAAGGAATTCCGCGGATGGAAAGCTCGGTAGCGCCACGGAAGGTTCCGTCGCCTCCGATAGTTACAAGTCCTTCAATGCCGAGCTTTTTACAGGTTGCGATAGCCTGCTGCTTTCCCTCCTCGGTAAGCATTTCGGGGCATCTGTCCGTATAGAGCATCGTACCGCCCTTATTAATAATATTTGAAACGTCACGGATAGCGAGAGGCTTTACGTCCTCGTCGATGAGTCCCGAATATCCGCGCATTATACCAACGACCTCAACGCCGTTTGCGATAGCAGTTCTGACCACGGCTCTGATAGCCGCATTCATACCCGGAGCATCTCCGCCCGAGGTAAGCACTCCGATCTTCTTAAACTTTTTCATTTATATCTCCTAATAAGAGCTTTTCGCTCTCTTTTTAATTTGTTATCTCTACTATTATATATTATCCGTGCCGCTTTTTCAAGTCCATTTTGTAATTTTTTATATATTTTTGCGCCTATATTTATGTAATATTACCTAAAGAACGAAAAAAAACAAATTTATAAGCAAAAAATACGGCGATAAAGATTGACAAAATCTCTTTTTAGTGATATAATTTCTCTAATGTTTATTTATCACGGCAATCACAATTCAAGGCTTAGGAGGTTTGTATGGATATTGCAATAATTGCGGACGATAACAAAAAAGAGCTTATGGCACAATTCTGCACGGCGTATTGCGGAATTCTTTCAAGACACCACCTTTGCGCTACCTATTCAACCGCAAACTATATCACCGAAGCGACGGGACTCGAAATAGAATCCTTTCTTATGGGAAGCGACGGAGGTATGGAGCAGATCTCGTCCCGCATTTCCTTTAACGAGATAGACATCGTGCTATATTTCAGAAGCACCGATCCCGCAAAGGAAATTCACGACTATGAAAACGCGCTGCTCAGGCTTTGCGACGTTCACAATATTCCCCTCGCTACCAACATCGCTACGGCGGAGGCGCTTGTAATTGCCCTTGATAACGGAAGCCTTAACTGGCGTAATCTTATCAACCCGAGAAGCAATTACAACATGAAAAAAAGAGGACTTATCTGATTATAAGGCTGTATTGATTGCGGCGCGTCGAAGGAGGCTTTTCCTTTTGCGTCAGCAAAGCGGCTGCACAAAAGCATTGCAACAGAAATTGAGGCTGCGCTCGTCTTCTTCGGCAGATGGGGCAGCCTATTTAATTCGGAGTTTTTTATGCTGAAAAAAGTAAAGCTTAAAATAAAATCGGAAATAGAAAATCTTAACGAGAACGGCACGCCGGACGGTGATACCGAGCTTTCGGAAAGCGCTCACTCGGGCGCTATGAAAATTTCGGGCTCGGAATTTTCTCTTTCGTATAGAGAAATGACCGAGAGCGGCTCGGTATTCTCGGATATTCTGATTCGCGAAAGCGGCACTGTAACCGTAAGGCGCTCGGGCGCTATCGACTCAACTATGCACTTTGACATAAACGAAGAATTTAACACGGTATACTCCCTTCCGCCATATAAATTCGATATGACGGTGAGAACGGAAAAAATCAAAAATTCTCTTTCTGTCTTTGGCGGCACGCTTGAAATATTCTACGGAATGAGTGTCGGCGGAGCTGACAAGCGTGTTAAAATGCGTATCGAAGTCAGCGAGGTATAAATATGACGCTTACCGAACTGAAAAACAAAATTAAGGTGGGTGACCTTGGCGGCGCATACATTTTTGCGGGCGAAGAGGATTACCTTAAAAAGTACTATTTGTCGGAAATTGTAAAGCTTTGTTGTCCTGACGAGGCGTTTTCGCTCTTCAACCGCGTAGTTTTTGACGGAGCGGATATCGACCTTGCCGAAATAGCCGAGGCTATCAAGGCGCCGCCTATGATGTCCGACTTAAAGCTTATCGAATGGAAGTATCCCGACCTTGACAAGATGAAAGAATCGGACAAAAAGACTCTTATTTCAATATCCGAGTCGCTTGCCGATTATCCTTATATAACTCTCGTTCTCTTCTCGGATATAGACGGCTTCGACCCCGGCACAGCAAAGCGCCCCTCGAAGAACGCAAAGCTTTTCTCCAAAAGCTTTAATCTCATCAATTTTGAAAAATCGACCGACGCTCAGCTTATAAGCTGGTTAAAGCGCCATTTTGACGCAGAAAAAATAGAGTGTGACGTTGACACGCTCTCTGCCCTTATCTTCCGTTCGGGGCACTCAATGTCAATACTTGCCGAGGAGGTCAAGAAGCTTTCCGCATACGCAAAGGCCAACACGCTCCCGCGTATAACTAAAAAAGAGGTTGATTTTGTTGCCTCTTCAACACTCGAATGCGACGCTTTTGCTCTCTCGGGCGCGATAACCGACAAAAACCGCGAGCGCGCGTTCACGGCTCTTGCCGATATGGCTATGAGAAGAATTGAGGCGGGAGCGGTTCTCGCAACGCTTTCACGAAGCTTCGGCGAGCTTGTTACGGTCGCTCTTCTTTTGGAGGAGGGTAAGGACGCAAAGGACATCGAGGGTATTCTCGGCTGGAATCAGTATAAAATAAAAATATGTATAAGCTCGGCTCAAAAATGGGGCGTCGCAAAGCTTTCGCTCGCTATGGCAAGACTACGTGAGCTTGATGCCGAATCTAAGTCCGGCGGAATTACGGGATATAAGGCTATTGAACTTTTCATATGTCAATATATTTGAGGATAGCGGGATTTTGTGACACCGATAACTGCTATTCTCACCTAAATCAAGATTCGGTGACAACGAAAAAGTCTGAATATGAATTAAAAGGGTTTATACGCTGACAAAGCAACGGCAATTCTCACCTAAGCCCTTCACACTCGCACGTAGATTTGATTAAAATAAAGACGATATAAAAAATAAGGAGGAAAGGCGCGTAAAAAACGAGCCTTACAAAACAATGAAAAAGCTTTTAGCAATTATTCTCACGCTTTGCCTTTTGCTTACCTCTCTTACGGCATGCAAAAAGGACAAGGACAACACGGACGGTGACGGCGCGGCTAACGGTCCGAGCGCTAACGACGACAAGGTTGGCACCGGCGCTTGCTCCTACGCAACCTCAAGAAACGTTGACGGTCACGACCTTAAATTCGTTAAGATTACCGTAAAAAACCACGGCTCGATAGTTGTTCTTCTCGATGCGACGACAGCTCCCATCACGGTTGAAAACTTTATGATGCTCGTTAACAAGGGCTTCTACAACGGTCTTACCTTCCACAGAATTCTTGAAAACTTTATGATTCAGGGCGGCGACCCCAAGGCTGACGGCACCGGAGGTAACACCGACGAGAACGGAAAAGAAATAAACATCAAGGGTGAGTTCGGTAACAACGGACACTATAACAACATTTCTCATAAGAGAGGCGTTATCTCGATGGCTCGCTCGGGAAACCAGTACAATCCCGCAGCCGCTTACAATACCGCTTCAAGCCAGTTCTTCATCTGTAACGCCGACTCCGAATTTCTTGACGGCGATTATGCTTCATTCGGCTACGTTCTTGCGGGTCTTGACGTTGTTGACAGCATTACCAAAGAGGGTATGAAGTATACAAGCCAGGCTCAAAACGGCGCAATCGAGGATAAAGCAAATCAGCCCGTTATCACAAAGATACAGGAGCTTTCCGCCGAGGACGCAAAGGAATACCTTCCTCCCGTGATTGAATACTGCTCCTACTTCAAAACGAGAAACACCGACGGTCACGAGCTTAAATACGTTAAGATGACCGTTAAGGACCACGGCGACATAGTTCTTCTTCTCGACAAAACTACAGCTCCCATCACCGTAGCTAACTTTATAAAGCTCGTTAACGAGGGCTTCTACAACGGTCTTACCTTCCACAGAATTATGGATAACTTTATGATTCAGGGCGGTATGTCCAAGGGTGACGCTCCCGCCTCAATAAAGGGTGAGTTTGCCGCAAACGGCGTTGCGAACAACATCAGCCATTTAAGAGGCGTTATCTCAATGGCAAGAACCAACGACAAGGATTCCGCTACCTCTCAGTTCTTTATCTGCAATACCGATTACGACTATCTTGACGGCAGCTACGCGGCGTTCGGCTACGTTATAGCAGGTCTTACGACGGTTGACAGCATCACCGCCGAGGGCATCAAGCATACGAGCGCGGCAGAGAACGGCTTTATTGCCGACGAGGCTAATCAGCCCGTTATAACTACAATAGTTGAGATTACCGAAACCGAGGCTTTAGCTCTCGCAAAGTAATCTTTAGTTTACCAAAGAACGCGTTAATTCTAACTCTTGTTTACCTATACATTCAGCGAGGACAGATATGAATTCTTTATATATCCCAAAAGGATATACACCCAAGCTTGACGTTTACGACACGCAAAAGGCAATATCCTTTATCAAACAAACATTCCAGGAAAGACTTGCCGCGGCGCTTCACCTAAAGCGTGTTTCGGCGCCCCTTTTCGTCACCGAGGCTTCGGGACTTAACGATAACCTTTCGGGCGTTGAGCGTCCCGTTACCTTTGACGTGCCCGCGGTTGGAGAGAGCGTTCAGGTCGTTCATTCTCTCGCAAAGTGGAAGAGAATGGCTCTTAAGGAATACCGCTTCTACGTTGGAAACGGCCTTTATACCGATATGAACGCCATAAGACGCGACGAGGAGCTTGACAATATCCACTCGATATACGTTGACCAGTGGGACTGGGAGCGAGTAATAACGAGGGAGGACCGAACGAGAGAATACCTCGTTGATACGGTCAAAAAAATCGTCGGTACTATTTGCGACACGAACGAGCTTCTCAAAATAGATTTCCCCGTACTTGACACAAGGCTTCAAAGAGAGGTCAAGGTCGTTGACTCGGAGGAGCTTCTTTCGATGTATCCTACCCTTACGGCTAAGGAAAGAGAGTACGAAATAACAAAAAAATACGGCACGGTATTTATAATCGGAATAGGCGGAAGGCTTTCGAACGGACTTCCCCACGACAACCGAGCGCCCGACTATGACGATTGGTCACTAAACGGAGATATTCTCTTCTATAACGAGGTGCTTGACCGCGCGTTTGAAATATCCTCAATGGGTATCAGAGTTGACGAGGAGAGCCTCGCAAGACAGCTCGAGATTTCCGGCTGTGAGCACAGACGCTCTCTTCCCTTCCACAAAATGCTTCTCGAGGGTAAGCTCCCTCTCACGATAGGCGGCGGTATCGGTCAGTCAAGACTCTGTATGCTTATGATGGGCTCGGCTCATATAGGCGAGGTGCAGTCGTCAATTTGGGATAAAGAGACGAAGGAAGGCTGCGAAGCGGCGGGAATACGTCTTCTTTAAGCCAAAAAGCCCGAATTTATTAGCTTTCATACCTTCTTTTATATCTTTTTACAATGCTTTTTTAAAAATATTTCATTTTTTTAGCATTTTTTCATATTTTTTTCACAAAACCTATTGCATTTTCTAAAAAAATAGTTTATAATAAGTTACACAGCGCACATTTTAAGAAAGGTGGGAATGATAAATGAGCAAGAAAATCAACAAGAAGTTCCTTAAACTCTACGTGGAACTCGACAGCCGTTGCTGCGATAGACTTGGTGTTAAGGTTGGAGGCGTTACTGAGTACATAAACCGTCTTGAGAGCGCTAAGTTCGCTCCTAAGCGTGACGAAGTTCTTGACAGCCTTTGCAAGTACAGAAACATTAGAAACATTTTGTCTAATGATCCCAAGGCTATGAAGAAGAGCAAGATCCTCACTAAGTATGACCTTAAGTGGATCAAGAAGTTCAACAAGACCTTGAAGAAGAAGAAAGATCCCATTTCTGCTTACCTCAAGAAGGCTCGTAAGTTTGCTCGTCACAGAAAGATCAAGAGAACCTCTATCTTCTTGGCTATCGTTGGTGGCGCAGCTGCAGCAGCAGTGCTTCTCTTACTTTAATTTAGCATAGTTATTAATTGTCATGGCTGTCTCGTGTGAGGCAGCCATTGGCTTTGTAGCGTGATATTCTTAACGGAGTATCACGCTATAACTATGATTGCCCCTCGGGCAAATTATGAGTTATGATATGCTTCGCATAGTTATGATTGGCTGCGCCAAGTTATAGATTGATGGGGCAATCATATCATAACATTTGCGCCGGCAAATTCATAACGGAGAGCAAAGCGAGCCTCATAACTCTAAACTGAGAACAGACAGAAAAAGAGATAACATTTCGGCGAAGCAGAACCGATTTGTTATCTCTTTTTTAATGCTTTATTTTCTTTATTATAATATATAGATAATATATAATTGATACTTTATGCCGCCTTAAGCGCTTTTCTTTTGTCAAGATATTCCTTTAAGTACCTTAACCCCACGTGGATTATAATGGCAAGTCCCGCGGTTACCGACATCACGACGGTGAACAGTATCGGGTGAAGAGAAAGCGGTACTATATTCAGCATATCGTCAAGAAGGAATATGCTGAGCGGCACTGCAAGGCCGAGCAACGATCCCGATGTACATACGACACCCATACGCCAATAGGTATACGGTCTGCAAAGGAATACGAGGTTTAAGAACGAGGCTGCCGTTACCGCTATCGTTGCGATAGCGCTTATAGACTCTGCCTCGAACGCTCCGAATTTTTCAACGACCTGAGTTACGAATACAGGCACGAGCATAACTATCGCGTTTGGAATACTCTTTCGTATGACCGCCTGCATATAAGAGCCTGTGGCTCTCTTATAGTTCGGCTCAACCGTCAGAAGAAGCGAGGAGAAGCCTATAACTATCATCTCAACGAAGAGAAGCTGCTTGGGGTCAAACGGATATCCCGAGAAGGTTATAACGCTGAACAGCGAAAGAATTATCGTGAATAACGTTTTCATAAGATACAGCACCGAGGACATACGCACGCTGTTTATACAGCGTCTTCCCTCCTTGACTATATCCGGGAGAACTCCGAAATCGGAATTCATAAGTACTATCTTTGAGACCTTTCTCGCGACCTCGCTGCCGTCTGCCATAGCTATCGAGCAGTCGCTCTCCTTAAGAGCGAGAGTGTCGTTAACGCCGTCACCCGTCATAGCCACGGTGTGTCCACGAGCTTTAAGCGCCTTGACGAGCAATATCTTCTGCTCCGGGGTCACTCTGCCGAATACCGCGTAATCATCGCACATTGCGGCAAGCTCCTCGTCCGAGACCTTCTCGCAGGAGACGTACTTTTCAGCGTCCTTTATTTCGACACGCTTCGCTATAGAGGAAACCGTTTCCGCATGGTCTCCCGATATTACCTTTACGGCAACGCCCTGAGACTGAAAGTTCTCTATCGTATCCCTTGCGTTAGGTCTTATTTTGTCCGAGATAGCAATGAGAGCCATAGGCTCTCCCATCGTTTCAAGAGCCTCCTGCTTGACGAGAACCAAGACTCTTTCGCCCATTGCGGCGTGACGGCTTATGATAAAGTCCATCTCTCTCGTTATCTCGCATTTCACAAAGCGGGGCGCGCCTATTGAGAAGCAGCCCTCCTCGGCTATATGCACCGAGGAATACTTTCTCGACGAGGAGAATGGAATTTTATCTATTACGCCTATGTTTTTATTGCACCCAAAATGCTCTATAAGAGCCTCTGAGGTATGGTTTACAGACTCCTCCGAGCCCTCCACCATCGCCATAATGCTGTTTATATATCGCTCAACGTAGCCGTTCAGCGGTATAACCGCTGTAACCGCCATGGTACCGTCGGTTATCGTTCCCGTTTTATCAAGACAAATAACGTCAGCGGACGCAAGCATTTCTATGCTGTACATCTCACGGACAAGGCTTCCCTTCTTTCCGAGGGTTATAACGCTTAGGGAAAGCGTCAGCGTTACGAGAAGGAATATTCCCGAGGGAATCATTCCTATGATAGAGCCGCAGGTCTTATTTACCGCCATTACGAAGTCCTTCTCGTATGCGAAATAGTTTACGAGCATAAGAACTGCCGACATAGGAACGAGGAATATTCCTATATATTTAATAAGACGGTTAAGCTCCTTAAAAAGATTTGACGCGGGAGCCTTAAAGCTCTTCGCCGCTTTTTCGATTTTATGTACGTAGTTATCCTTACCTACTCCCGTTACCTTGGCGTACATCGCGCCGCCGACAAGATAGCTTCCGGCAAGAATGGTGTCGCCGGGCTTCTTCTTTATAGCGTTTGATTCGCCCGTCAGCATACTCTCGTTTACCTCTGCCGAGCCCTGAATGACCACGCCGTCCGAAAGTATCTGCCTGCCGTTCTCAAGATACATCACGTCTCCGACAACTATATCGGAAGAGAATATATCCGTTATCTCACCGTCTCTTACAACAGTAGCGATAGGGTCCGTCGTCACCGAAAGCTTTTCTACGGTTTTCTTAGCTCTCAGCTCCTGATAGGTAGCTATAAGCACGTTCGGAAGCACTACGGCAAGGAACGTGAGATTTGAATAGCTTCCGATGGATATAAGCACCACCGTTACTATCGCCCATATCATATTGAAGAAGGTGAAAAGATTGTCGTATATTATTCTAAGGTAACTCTTACCTGCCTTGCTCTCCGCTTTGTTGCAAAGACCTCGGTTGATAAGCGCGCCGGCTTCCTCGGTAGTTAAGCCGGTGGGAATCTGCTCGGTTTTCTCCATAACCTCCGTTACAGCTTCCAAAATATCACCACCAAAATTAATAATTAAATATTTAGCACTAAAGATGATACCATAAAAACCGATTTAAGTCAACGCTTAAAAGTGAAAAATTAAAAAAATTAATAAAATGAAATAGGAATTTTTTCATAAATTCCGCGAAGGTATTTACAATGAACTAAAAATATGATATAATTCCATTGTCACACAAACTTAATAATCGGTATTAGGGGTATTTTCTGCTTTAAGGGGTATTATACCTTTTTTAAGCATACCCAAATTTATGGACTTGGTGAAAATGCAGGCTCCTCTGATTTGGGTATGGCTGAAATATTCCTATTCCGGTTAGTTTGTGTGACAACAATCGGAGTTTGCGTTTTTCGGTGCGTGGCTTCGGTTGCGCACCTTTTTATATTTTAACGGGGGATATATGAACAAAAAAATAACTGATATTACAGGTATAGAGCTTATTCCGGGAGAGCCTTCCGTATGTCTTGGCAACGGCAAGCAAGGCTTTGAGTGTTGCTGCGACGAGTGTGATTACCTTTTACTTTGTTATCCTGAATTTGACGCTGAAATCAACGAAAAGAATGTTGCTACGTAAGCCGTATATAACGCGTTTTTTAAAGTTACAAAACCGTCCTTGAAAATACCAACCCTTTTTAGATACCGTTTTTATTTAAAAATGTTTAGATACCGTTTTTATTTAAAAAACTATTGACTTTGAGAGCAAAATTGTTTATAATGTAATAGAATTTCAAAGGCTGTGACGAAGACAGTAGCAAAACGGAAAAGTCCGCGCGGTAATATCCGCCAAGCGAGTCGGGGACGGTGTGAGCCCGACGGTGAGTACCCTTTGCGAATATCACTTCCGAGCCGCAGGTATGAAAGCGTTGCGGAATGAACCGAACAGGGCGGCGTTTAAGCGTCGGAAAAGCTCATATAAAGGCTTTTTAAAGGTGTGTTCGGCCGCCGCGAGTAAGACCTTGCCGCGTGCCTCGCGTTAAAGGGGCGCATATTGATTGATATGTTAAATAGGTGGTATATTCCTGTTTCATAACGAAACGGGATTTTTTTGTCGCGTACCGCGTATAAAGGAATTATAAAATTTCCCAAAAGGAGTCTATTATATGAAAGACGTTTACGAAAAGGTTTCCGCAAGTCTCGGCTTTGTGGAAAGAGAAAAGGCGACCAGAAAATTCTGGGAAGACAATTCGGTTTTTGAAAAAAGCGTTGATTTGAGAGAGGGATGCGAGAACTTCACGTTCTACGAGGGTCCCCCCACAGCTAACGGAAAGCCTCACATCGGCCACGTTCTTACCAGAGTTATCAAGGACGCTATTCCGAGATACCGCACTATGAAGGGCGTAAGAGTTCTCCGTAAGGCAGGCTGGGACACTCACGGCTTACCCGTTGAGCTTGAGGTTGAAAAGAAGCTCGGAATCGACGGAAAGGACCAGATAGAGAGCTACGGTCTTGAGCCCTTTATCGGTCACTGCAAGGAATCCGTATGGAACTACAAAAAGATGTGGGAGGACTTCTCGGGTACTGTTGGCTATTGGGTTGACAACGAGAACCCCTACGTTACCTATACCAACAACTTCATAGAGTCGGAATGGTGGGCTCTTAAGCAGATATTCGACAAGGGACTTCTCTACAAGGGCTTTAAAATCGTTCCCTACTGCCCTCGCTGCGGTACTCCCCTTTCCTCTCACGAGGTGGCGCAGGGCTACAAGCTCGTTAAGGAAAAATCAGCCGTCGCGAGATTTAAGTGCGCCGACGAGGACGCTTACTTCCTCGCTTGGACGACTACGCCCTGGACTCTTCCCTCGAACGTTGCGCTCTGCGTAAACCCCGAGGACACCTACTGCAAGGTTAAGGCTATCGACGGATACACCTACTATATGGCAAAGGCTCTTCTTGACAAGGTTCTTTCTCCTCTCGCGAAGGAAGAGGGCGAGAAGGCTTATGAAATCATTGAAGAGATGACGGGTAAGGCTCTTGAGGGCAAGCATTACGAGCCCCTCTTCGAATGCACGGGCGAGTTCGTTAAAAAGACCGGTAAGGACGCTCACTTCGTAACCTGCGACAGCTACGTTACGATGTCCGACGGTACGGGTATCGTTCATATTGCTCCCGCGTTCGGTGAGGACGACAGCAAGGTTGGAAGAAAGTACGACCTTCCCTTCGTTCAGTTCGTTGACACTAAGGGCGAGATGACAAAGGACACTCCCTACGCAGGTATTTTCGTTAAGAAGGCAGACCCCGTAATACTTGAGGACCTCAAGAACGCGGGCAAGCTCTTCTCCGCTCCCAAGTTCGAGCACGATTATCCTCACTGCTGGAGATGTAACACGCCCCTTATCTACTACGCTCGTGACACCTGGTTCATCAAGATGACCGAGGTTAAGGAAAATCTTATCAGAAACAACAATACGGTCAACTGGATTCCCGAATCCATCGGTAAGGGAAGATTCGGTGACTGGCTCGAAAATATTCAGGACTGGGGACTCTCCCGTAACAGATACTGGGGTACGCCTCTTAATATCTGGGAATGCTCCTGCGGCCACAGACACTCAATAGGCTCTATCGAGGAGCTTAAGAGCATGTCCGATAACTGCCCCGAGGATATCGAGCTTCACCGCCCCTTCATTGACGCCGTTACAATTAAGTGCGCAAAGTGCGGCGGAGAGATGAAGAGAGTCAGCGAGGTTATCGACTGCTGGTTCGACTCGGGCTCTATGCCCTTCGCTCAGTGGCATTATCCCTTTGAAAACAAGGAAATGTTCGACTCTCAGTTCCCCGCGGACTTCATAAGCGAGGGCGTTGACCAGACACGCGGCTGGTTCTACTCTCTTATGGCTATCTCCACTCTTATTTTCGACAAGGCTCCCTATAAGAACGTTCTCGTTCTCGGTCACGTTCTCGACAAGGACGGACAGAAGATGTCCAAGTCCAAGGGCAACGCGGTCGATCCCTTCGAGGCTCTTGAGGCATACGGAGCCGACGCTATACGCTGGTACTTCTACTCGAACTCTGCGCCCTGGCTTCCCAACCGCTTCTTCGGAGACGCGGTGGTTGAGGGACAGCGCAAATATATGGGTACTCTCTGGAACACCTACGCCTTCTACGTTCTCTACGCAAACATAGACGGCTTTGATCCCACGAAGTACACTCTCAACAAAAACACGCTTACCGTTATGGATAAGTGGATACTCTCGAAGCTCAACACGGCTGTTAAGCTCGTTGACACCTATATGGAAAATTACAAGCTCGTTGAGTCAACAAGAGTTCTTGAAAACCTCGTTGACGAGCTTTCGAACTGGTACGTAAGACGCTCCCGCGAGCGCTTCTGGGTGAAGGATATGCCCGAGGACAAGGTCAATGCGTATATGACGCTTTACACCTGTCTTGTTACTATCGCAAAGCTTTCCGCTCCCCTTATTCCGTTTATGACAGAGGATATTTACAGAAACCTCGTTTGCTCGGTTGATAAGAGCGCTCCCATATCCGTTCACCTCTGCAACTTCCCGAAGGCAGACGAGAGCCTTATCGATAAGACTCTTGAAGATAATATGAAGAACGTTGTTGACGTCGTTGTTCTCGGACGCGCGTGCAGAAACGCAGCCGCTATCAAGAACCGTCAGCCCGTGGCAAAAATGTACGTTAAGGCTGAAAGCACTCCCGACGATAGCTTTATCTCGGTTATCGCAGAGGAGCTTAACGTTAAATCGGTTGAGTTTACCGACAACGTAAGAGCTTTTACGACCTACAGCTTCAAGCCCCAGCTCCGCACGGTTGGACCTAAATACGGCAAATACCTCGGTCAGATAAAGGGCGCTCTCGCGGGTCTTGACGGAAACGCCGCTATGGACGAGCTTGAGGCAAACGGAGAGCTTGCTCTCGACCTCGGTGAGATCACCGCAAAGCTTACCAAAGAGGACCTTCTCATAGAGATGACCAAAATGGAAGGCTTCGAGTCTCTTTCCGACAGAGGCGTTACGGTAGTTATCGACAAGAATCTCACTCCCGAGCTTATCGAAGAGGGTAACGTTCGTGAGATAATCTCCAAGATCCAGACGATGAGAAAGGATTCCGGCTTTGAGGTTATGGATAACATCAAGGTTGCCTTCATCGGAAACGAAACGGTTGCCGCCGTTGCCCTTCGCAACAAGGACGAAATTATGGCTGATACTCTTGCGAAAGAGCTTCTTTGCGATACCGCCCTTGCCAACGCTAAGGAATGGAATATTAACGGTGAGAACGTCACCATATCCGTAGAAAAGATTTAATATATCATAACGTTTGCACAGCAAATTCATAAAGGTGAGCGCAAGCGAGCCTTATAACGCTAAACTAAAAAAGGCAGAAGAAAGAACGCTTTGGCTTTGAAGCCATTTGTCCTCTCTTCTGTCTTTTTTGTATCAATTCTCCTCTCAAAATTTGATTCGCAGAAAGCAAACAAAACAGAAAAAATTGAAAAGCATATAAAAATATGATATAATAAGCATACGTCAAGGAAAGTATTTTTGCAAATCCAAAAAATTCCTTTATCCTGTAAGATATTGAGTCGTTTTTTCGACTATATAAGTGAAAGGCCTTTAAGAACTGCATAAGGAGGTGACTATATGGAAGACGAAAGAATCGTTATGCTGTATTGGGAACGCAATGAAAACGCTATTCGGCAAACCGAAATGAAATACGGGAAATATTGCTACACAATCGCATACAATATTCTTCACTCACGTGAAGACTCGGATGAATGCTTGAACGATACTTGGAACGGTGCGTGGAACGCTATGCCACCCGAAAAGCCGACCAAATTACAAGGCTTTCTCGCCCGCATTACTCGAAATATCGCCATAGACCGATATCGGTATGGTAGCGCGCAAAAGCGTGGCGCAGAGGTAGAAAGCGCAATTGATGAATATTGGGAATGCATTCCGAGTAAAGATGCTTCAATTGAAGATGAATTTGTGCTAAAGCAGGCAATCAACGGCTTTCTTGCAAGTCTTGATGTCCGAACCCGTGTTATATTTATGCGCAGGTATTGGTATTCGATGAGTGTCAAGGATATTGCTGACGGTATGCGTCTTTCGGAGAGTCATATCAGTGTTATCTTACATAGAACCAGAAGCAAATTCAAGGATTATCTTACGAAGGAAGGGATCTTTATATGAAGAAAAACAATTGGTATCGCGGCTTTAGCCTTGCCGATGATAAATACATTGTTGAGGCGCATCCCGATAATGTAATCAAACCTAAAAGGAACAGGGTCTTTATTTCACTTGTGGCAGCTTGCGCGTGCTTTTTGCTGATTATTTTTAATTTGTGGCTTTTTATTCCGTTTAGCACCACCCCACCCGATGTATCGCAATACGCGAACAGTGAATATTACGGACTCATTCAAAAATTGAATGCGCTCACTTTTGAAAAACCAAAGTACAAAAACAATGCGGCAAAGCTTTGGGCAGGGCTGAAAAATATTTCTTTTAAGGGCGGACTAAAGTCCGATGATATGAATATGATGTCGCCGCCGATGTTGGAAGACGAAACGGGTAGCTACCAAGAAATCACCGACAATCAAGTAGAGGGCATTATAGAAGCCGACCGCATCAAACGGAGCGACACACATATTTATTATCTTGATAATGAGGTGCTTCGTATTTACTCCATTGATAAAGAAAGCACAGCGGAAATTGGCAGCTACACTCTTTACGGCGGAAATAAAAGCTATTACTTGGATCAATGGGAATTCTACCTTTCAAGCGATTGCAAAACCGTAACGGTGGTTACCCAATATTACACGAATGCCGATAACGTTTCAAATCGCTGTGTGAACTTGATTTCGCTTGACGTCAGTGATCCCACAAGCATTGTAAAAAAGGAAGAATTCAATATTACGGGAAGTTATATGTCATCCCGTAATACAAACGGAAGTATTCTCCTTTTAACCGATTTTGTTATCAATAAACAAGAGCTTGATTTTGATGATGAGACCACCTTTCTTCCTCAAATTGACGAAGGCGGCGGAGCGCATAGCATTCCCGCAAGCGATATCGTATCTCCCAACAATCTGAGCAACACACGCTATACCGTTGTGATGAAGCTCGACGAGAATACGCTTGACCTCAAAGGAGCTGCGGCGTATCTCTCCTACTCGGAGGATGTGTATGTTTCCGAAAACCACGTGTTCTTAACTCGCGTTTTCGCAGATAAAAAGGAAAACGGGGATGGCACGATCACAAGAAATTCCATGACGGAGATTTCTTGTCTGACCTACGGCGACGATAAATTTGAAAGAAAAGGAAACGTTACTGTCAGAGGTTACGTCAAGGATCAGTGGAGTATGGATGAATACGAAGGCATTCTCCGTGTTTTCACTACTACGAATGCTACGACCGTTCATAAGCAAGGTTACAGCAACAGTGATGCTTCCGCAGATATTCTTCAAACGGCAACCGGACAGTCCAACGCAAGCCTGTATTGTATCGACCTTTCCGATTTTGAGATTGTGGCATCCGTGATTGATTTTGCCCCTCCGCGCGAAGAAGTGCAGTCGGTAAGATTCGATAAGGAAGCAGCATACGTTTGTACCTCTATTGAACTTTCAGACCCCGTGTTCTTCTTTGATCTGTCCGACCTTAATAACATCACCTACAAGGATACCGGTACAATCGAGGGATTCTCAACATCCTTGATCAACCTTGGAAACGGTTACTTGCTCGGTATTGGCAGAGGTGACCGTTGGAGTGATTTTAAGGTTGAAGTATATGAGGAAACCGAGGACGGCGTTCGCTCTGTATGCTCGTATGAGCTGAAAAATACGGATTATTCTACCGAATATAAGTCCTATTATATAGACCGTCAAAATCAATTGGTCGGTATTGGAATCGTCGATAATAGCCGGTACTACCACAATTACGAAGAAGCAAGCAGATATATCCTTCTGCATTATGATGGATATGAGCTTATAGAGCTCATTAACGTGCCGCTTGTCGGAAATCCCGCTAATAATCGCGGCGTTTATATTGATGGATATATGTATATGTTTGGTCACGGCGACTTTAAGGTAGAAAAGATATTTGATTAATAGGCGCCAGGCACAATAAATCTAAAGGATAATAAAACAAAAAAACGAGGACGCTGCATTGCGCAAAATCCTCGCTTTTTTGCTTCAAAAAGTAAAACATTGTTTACTTTTATCCACTTTATTCGCGTTTGATTCGTTTTTATAAACAAACGAATGGCGTCAATTTTAATTTTTGTCAGTGACCGCCTTTGCGATGTTGATTATTTGTTTTTTCAGTTTTTTTGCGTATTTTAAAGCGTCGTATGCTCCGCCTGTTTCTCTTTCCACATAACAGACAAAAATGTCAGCTTGTTCTATCATCCATCTGTTGCGTTTTGTTATCGCTCCCTTCGGGTGAGTTTTTTCGACACATTCGGGTATAATTACGTCATCATAATATTTTTCATAATATGACACATTCTTTTCCGGATAAGGCAATACACAAATCAACTCGTTATTATCTTTTCCCATTGATTTTTGCACACGCTTCATAATAGCCGCCGCATAAAGATCAAACTCCCCATTGCGACCAATATATATCTCTACAAACGGCTTCGTTCTTATCAAATCCGACAAGAACGGATAAAGATATTCTTCTAAAATTTTGTGCCCGTCAAAATCACGATGTCCAAAAAGGACTACCCTATATGTTTTATCCATCCACATTTCATTCACCTACCTATTTAAGCGCTTTACGAACCTCATTATATCATAAAAAATAAAAAATA
>SVUD01000081.1 GCA_015063445.1 Oscillospiraceae bacterium | reverse complement strand
AGCCGCGAGTATACTGAATATAACTGACACGCGAGGCTCAAAGCGCAAGGCGGTCATTGACAATCTGTCTGCCGAAATTATTCTGCAAAATTATCTTGACAGCGAAAGAAGAAAATAAAAAATTCCGACCTATAAGGTCGGAATTTTTTATTTGCGTTTAAATAGAGATTTTAGTTTAGAATAAACCCTTTTTGCTTTGTCGGTCTTTTTGGAAAGCTTATCCTTCATTTCGTTATAAACCTGCGCGTCATCTCGTTTTTCCACAAGATACGTTGACATGTTGGTTCCCTCTTCGATGTTATAATCCGCATCTGACGTTTCAACCGCCGCATTCTCAAAATACGCCTGAGTTCTGTCTGAAAGTCCCTTTTCACGAAGCTTTTTCTCACACAGTGCCTTAAATATCGAGTATACAAGAGCTACGAACGGGATTCCTATAAGAATTCCCACAATTCCAAAGAAGCCACCCATGACGATAATTGCGGAGAACACCCATATCGCAGGAAGGTTATCCTGTCTTCCCGCATTAAGAAACGGCTCGATATATCTTGAATCCAGAATATTAATGAGAACTGAAATAACCAGATATAAAAGCGCGTATCTTACGTCAACGAGCAGAAGTATAAACGTTCCCGCGCCTATACCTATTATGGGTCCGATGAATGGGAAGAATGATGAAACGCCCATTACCACTGCCAGAAGCACCGCATACGGAGTCTGGAATATAAACAGGCATATGAACATAAGAATTCCGATTATCATTCCGTCAAGAAGTCTGACTACTATATAATCCCTGAATATGCTTTTGCTCTTTCTGACAATCCAACACAAGTTCTTATATGCTCTTTCAGGCAACCATACCTTACATATATACTGTATACGTTCAATATGCTTCTTTTCACCTATAAGCAGATAAAGAGAAAGGAATATACCGATTATCAGATTTTTAGTCTCGGTAATGATGGTCAATGCCGACGAGAAAATATTCGGGAGCGAATTATTTATCATCTCGCCAAGCGAAGCAAGTATTCCGTCAAACGCATTCTTGACTATCTGCGCTCCTGCTCCGGAATTTACAACAAGGTTATATCCCTCAGGGTTACGCAGCGAAATGGCAAAGAGCTGCTCAGCCGCATCCTTCCTTAAATCCGGCATTACGTCGTAGTAAACGTACACAGACTCACCCGTAAGCGAGGTTACGAGTTCAGCTGTTCGGTGCTGAAAGCTCTCGACGTACTGCATAAACTTTGAGCTGAATTTATCGTAGTTTGATATGATTTCCGGTATTACGGTCATACAGAAAAGCGTTATAAGCGCAATGACCACAACGTATACTATCACAACGCTCAAAAAATGCCTAAAGCCTATCTTTTTTTCCTTGCGGTTTCCAAGAATCTTGGTTTCGGTAAATCTTACAAGCGGGTGTAGCAAAAACGCTATTACAAAGCCGTAAATTATAGGCTTAACGACCTCGAAAATAAAATCGGCAATCTTCGGAACTACCGAAATATTTATTCCTATGATAACGCAGAAAACACAGAAAAGCGCTACTAAAAACACGTATAGCGCTACCGTGTTCCGCTTCTCGTTAGGCTCGAAAAATTTCATTGCCCATCCACCTCCGAGTTGCTGTCCGAGGTGTCTTCCTGCTCAATATCTTCCCCAAATCTCTCCGAAAGCGCTACGTTTTCGGACTGCTCGCCCTCGCCGTACGGTCTTTCATCGTAGTAATAATCGAGATCGTCTATACTCTGGGACTGCTTTATGCTATCTGCACCGTTTTCCGTCTCTGACGCCTTTTTGGCATTCAATCTCGCTTCTGTCTTATCGTTAATATACCTTCCGAGAATAGCGAACACCGGAACAGCTATCACCATGCCCGCAAGACCGAAAAGTCCACCCATTACGGTGATGGCAATAAGAACGTAGATAGCGGGCAGACCTGTGGAGCTTCCGAGTATTCTGGGGGCGATAAGGTTGCCGTCTATCTGCTGAATAACCACTATTATGATGAGGAACCACAGGGCTTTAAGCGGATCGGCAATAAAAATTATCAGAACACTCGGTATGCCGCCGATAAAGGGTCCGAAAATAGGAATTATGTTTGTACATGCGATAAGCACGCTGATCAGCGGAACGTACGGTATATCGAAAATAAGCATCGCAACCGCCGTAAGTATACCCACCATTATCGCGTCAAGAAACATACCCATAAGGTATTTACCAAAGGTCTTATCCGCGTATTTCACTCCGCTACGGAGCTTCTTGATACGCTCCTGCTTGAAAAATACGTGGAGAACCTTGTTTATCTGCGCGAGCACCAGCTCCTTCGAGAAAAGAAGGTATCCCGCAAAAACCAAGCCTATGATTATATTTTTCAGCTGAACCACGAGTGAACCGAAGAATCCCATTATATATGGCGAAAACTCGGTAACAAGACCGTAAATGACCTCAATAATCTTGGAAAGCGGCGCTGAAAGCACAGAAAAGTCAAATACTGAATTGAGCCACGCAACAAGCGCTCCAAGCAGCTTCGACTGCTGGGAGATATTATTCATCCATTCCTGAAGCGACTGCGAATAAACCGCAAGATTAGCCTGAAGGTCGGTAAAGCTCTTGCCTATTTGCGGCACTACCGCGTAAATAAGCAGTGAAAAAGCGGTAAGGAAAACAATGTAAGTAAGCGATACGCTCAAAAGACGGCGAATGATACCGTGTCTTATCTTAATAAGTATCTTTTTCTCAAAAAGATTAGCAATGGGAGTCAGTATATAGGCTATTATTATTCCGTAAATAAGCGGAGCGAGGACCTCAAATACCTTTAAAATACCCGCCCAGACGTATTTTATATATACACCGAGGAAAATACAGAAAATGACCGCGGCAGAAACAATAGCCGCATAAATAGCATAGGTTGTATATTTTTTATTCCAATTTATCTTCAAAGCTGCCGCCTCCTTTTATATAAATATTCAAGTATATTTTATACCATATTTCTGCTCTTGTCAACAAAAAAACAAATATTTTATTTAAATTTAAAATCTGCTTAACTATTTCAGCGCCGATTTTTGCATACTATTTCATTTTTTTGGATATATTATTAGGTGAACATAGGCTGTATTCGGGAAGGGATTACTTGATATGGAAAGACGCGAAACAATTAAAAAAACGGTAATCTACGCTCTTGTCCTAATTGGAATCGCGATATTTTTCAAGTTTTTTGCATCGCTCTTTTTGCCGTTCATTATTGCTTTGGGTATCGCTTTCATACTGAACTACCCTATCAAGCTTCTTCACAGACGAACCGGTCTTTCAAAGCGCATACTCAGCGCCCTTACCGTATCAGCCGTAACTTTTTTGCTCGGTTTTCTTGTTTTTTTGCTAATAAACCGCCTTATAAACGAGTTAAGGAGCTTTATCGTATCGGTAAGCGAAAACGCGGATAGGTACATCTCGGATTTCTTTAAGCTTATAGATAAAATAACCGAGCGAATACCGTTTATTGACGCCGTTGGAGCTGACCTTTCCGAGACCGTTACCGATGTGGTTAAGGGTATGCTTACCGCTGTTACCTCACGCCTCCCGGGCATCATCGCTAACATCATCTCCATGTTGCCCCATATTCTTTTGTTTACCGTTATCATAATACTCGCTTCCTACTACTTCTGCGCCGATTTTGACAAAATTAAGGAAAATATTTTATCCGTTCTTCCTGAAGGCGCGCGAAACGCGCTCTCGCGATTTAAGAAACGGCTTACTGATACGGGACTGAAATATCTTAGGGCATGCGCCGTTATGCTCATTATAACCTATTTTGAGCTGTTGGTTGGTTTTCTTATGTTAGGTATTCCGTACGCCTTCTCACTTTCGCTTTTAGTCGCAGCGGTAGATATGCTTCCTATATTCGGAGTTGGAACGGTGCTTGTTCCGTGGGCGATATGGTGTAAGCTTTCCGGAGATACGTATACCGCGATAGGACTTCTGATTATTTTCGCTACGGTAACTGTAATCCGACGTTTTATTGAACCAAAGGTTATAAGCACGGGGATAGGGCTTTCTCCGATAACTACCCTTTTCGCCATGTACGTAGGATTTCGTCTTTTTGGACTTACGGGTCTTTTCTTTTCACCCTTAGCTGCTATACTTATACTGCATGCGTTGCCTGAGGAGCTGGCTAAAAAACTGGGCTTTTCCGGTGGCAAAGAGGTGAAAAAAGAGGATGAGCTGAATGAAACGAAATCGGGGTAACAAATCGTTTACAAAATATTTTCGCAAAAAGTCAAAAATCTATTGACAAACAAAACCAATAGGTGTATAATATTAAAGAATTAATGTAAAGTTCCTTTGCAGATAGCGAGGGGAGGGATATAGAGTGGCAGAAGTCAGAATCAAGGACAATGAATCTCTTGAAAACGCGCTCCGCAGATTTAAGAGACAGGTAACCAAGTCGGGCATAATGGGCGAAATGCGCAAGAGAGAGCATTATGAGAAGCCGAGCGTAAAGCGCAAGAAGAAGTCCGAGGCAGCAAGAAAGCGCAAATACAAATAATTTCGTTTTCGTGCCAAAAAGCAAAATAAAAGGGGTTGTTGCACAAGGCGATAACCCTCTTTTTGTTTTTGAGTAAAGAAAGGCAGTTCATATTTTGAAGAAAAACGACTTACTTAACGTTACGGTAACGGATATAAACCATATAGGACTGGGCGTCGCCAAATGCGATGGCGCGGTCATTTTCGTGCAGGGCGGAGTTACCGAGGACGTTTTGAAAATAAAGATAATCAAAGAGGCAAAAAGCTATTACGTTGCGAGAATTGAGGATATACTCTCCCCTTCTCCTTACAGAGCCGAGCCTATTTGTCCAAGCTATAAGAGATGCGGCGGCTGTATCTATCAGAATATCACTCCCGAATACGAAAATAAGCTTAAAGAAGCCCGTGTAAAAAACGAGTTTTCAAGGTTTGGGGTGAGGTGCAAGAGCTTTGAGCCGATTGCTTACGCTAAGCTTTCAAATTATCGGAACAAGCTTCAGTGTCCCGTATCCGAGGACGGAATGCTTGGGTTTTACGCGCAAAAATCACACGAGATAATAGATATCGAGAGCTGCGGGCTTCAAGAAGTGATGATGGAGGAAATATATTCCTACATAAGAACATGCGTTCAATCGCACCCGCGGTCCGAAATTCGACACATTTATCTGCGTTGCGGAGTTGGAACAGGCGAGGTAATGGTGTGCTTTGTTTGCCGTGGCGAGAGCT
>SVUD01000015.1 GCA_015063445.1 Oscillospiraceae bacterium | reverse complement strand
AGATTCGTTCTTTCAAAGGGACATACCGCTCCCGCGCTTTACGCAGCGCTTGCGGAAAAGGGTTTCTTCGATAAGGAAGAGCTCAAGACGCTCCGTAAAACCGCTTCAAGACTTCAGGGGCACCCGGATATGAAGGGAATTCCCGGAGTAGATATGTCCACAGGCTCTCTCGGACTCGGAATTTCCGCCGCGTGCGGTATGGCTCTTTCGGGCAAGGTATACGGCAAGGATTACAGAGTATATACCATTCTCGGAGACGGTGAGAGTGAGGAAGGTCAGGTATGGGAGGCAGCTATGTTTGCAGCTCACTATAAGCTTGATAACCTCGTTGCCGTTCTCGACTGGAACGGACTTCAGATCGACGGAGCTATAACCGAGGTTATGAATCCCACGCCCCATGATGAGAAATTTAAAGCATTCGGTTGGCACGTTATAAGCATTGACGCTCATAATTTTGATGAGATAGAAGCGGCATTCCTTGAGGCAAAAACGGTTAAGGGTAAGCCCACCGTTATAATCGCAAAATCCACAAAGGGTAAAGGCGTATCCTATATGGAGAATGCGTGCGAGTGGCACGGTCAGGCTCCCAAAGAGGATCTTTACAAGGTAGCAATAGCTGATCTCGGTAAAATCGCCGAGAGTCTTAACTAATAAAGGAGGAGATCAAAATGGCAGATAAGAAGGCAACCAGAGAAAGCTATGGCGCGGCGCTTGCCGAGCTTGGCGAAAAGTATGATTTCCTCGTTCTTGACGCAGACCTTGCGGCAGCAACCAAAACGGGAATGTTCAAGAAGAAATTTCCCGAGCGCTTCTTCGATTGCGGAATAGCCGAGGGAAATATGATGAGCGTTGCGGCAGGTATCGCCGCTACGGGCAAAACCGTATTTGCTTCTACCTTTGCGATGTTTGCGGCAGGCAGAGCGTTCGAGCAGGTAAGAAACTCGATAGGATACCCCCATCTTAACGTAAAAATCGGCGCGACTCACGCAGGTATCACCGTAGGTGAGGACGGCGCGACTCACCAGTGCAACGAGGATATAGCTCTTATGAGAACTATCCCCGGAATGACTGTAATTTCTCCCGCTGATGCAGACGAGGCGTACGCTGCGGTTGAAGCGGCTATCAATTATTACGGTCCCGTATATATGCGCTTCGGAAGATTTGCGGTTCCGAATCTCACGAGCGAAATGAAGAATTACAAGTTTGAGCTTGGCAAGGGTGTTCTTTACCGTGAGGGTAAGGACGTTACTATCATTGCCAACGGATATATGGTTCATTTAGCTGTCGAAGCTGCGGAAATGCTCGCAAAGGACGGTATTGACGCAGAGGTAATCAATATTCATACCATTAAGCCTATCGATGCGGAGCTTATTACAGCATCCGCAAAAAAGACGGGCGCCGTTGTAACCGCAGAGGAGCATAGCGTGATAGGCGGACTCGGCTCCGCCGTATGCGACGTTCTCTCCGAGAATTGCCCCGTGCCCGTAGTAAAGGTCGGAGTTAACGATGAGTTTGGAAGAAGCGGTCAGGTTCCCGAGCTTCTTGAAATTTACGGACTCACCGCAAAGAACATCTACGAAAAAGCAAAGCTTGCCGTTTCCAAGAAATAAGCTTCTCAATAAAGTTACATCCGTCTCATTTGTTTTTAAAAATTGGCTTTATAAAAGCTATGATATTCTTAAAACGCTTAAACGGAGTTTGTGCTATGAAAAGACTTTTGGTATTAATACTTTGCTCCTCGCTGTTATTGTTTTACCTTTCCTCGTGTATGGTGCGTGTGAAATTCAAGCTTTGCGAGGATGAAAACGATATCGTATCAATAAACATCTCGGAAGTAAATTATGACGTATCGCGGCAGTATTTTCGTGAGAGCGTAATACTCAAAATTGATGATACCCATGATTTTATGAAGAGAATTCATGAAATCACGTACAAAATATCTCTGTACGGCGGACCGAGGGGAATAGAATTTAATTCCTTAGCGGTGAAAATTTCGTATTCAAACGGTAATTACGAGGTGTTTGACGATTCGTTAAGGTCCGTTTATGACGTGGATGACGGATGGCATGATTTAATGCCCGGATCGTTTGATAAGAAAAAATTTGACGATTTTCTGTTTGGATATATCGGAAATTTGGATAACCAAAGCTTCAACTATATGCGAGATAAAGAGGATATAGTCAAAATAGAAATTGTTGAAACGGCTGACAGAAGCTCAGATGATACCGTCTTATGCGAAATCGGCGATAAAGATTCTTTTATTAAGGACTTTGAAAATTTAGATTATACCTACGTCAATAGGTCGCAAAATTCACGAGAGGGAAACCGTGCGGTAAAAATCTTTTATAGCGATGGCTCAAACGAACAGATTTGGTATCACTACAGAGTACAGCATGCAAATGATAACGCCGTGTGGGGATCGTATATAGGTGCGTTTAACGAAGAACAGTTTAACGCATTGATTGCAAAATATGTCGGATAACGTTTATGAATAAGATTATGCCGCCGTTGGATTTTGAGTCCTCGGCGGCGTTTTTTAAAATAAAATATTAAATATATAAATTTTTTTCAAAAAGGTGTTTACAAACGCGCGCTTTTAATGTAAAATATATAAGGAAAAATATATTATGGGAGAGTGGGCTCTATGTCAGACAACAGGAAAAAACGAATTTTGCTTAAGCTTTCGGGCGAGGCTTTGAAATGCGGCGGAGACGATATTTACGATATCGGATTTGTTGACAGCGTTGCGGGAGCGCTCGTTCAGTGCGTAAACGACGGATATGAAATAGCTGTCGTTCTTGGCGCGGGAAATATCTGGCGAGGAAGACAGGGCGGCGATATGGATAGAACCGAGGCAGACCGTATGGGTATGCTTGCGACGGTTATAAACGCGGTTTGTATGAAGGATGCGATAGTGAGAGCCGGAGGCTCTGCTCACGTTATGACCGCAGTACCTATGTCACCCTTTGCGGAAAATTACAGAGCTGAGGATGCGGTTAAGTATCTTGAAGAGGGCAGTATCGTCGTATTTGGCGCGGGGCTTGGAATTCCTTTCCTCTCAACCGATACCACGGGCGCTGTAAGAGCTGCGGAGATCGGCGCAGACGCTATGCTTATGGCGAAAAATATTGATTACATATATACGGCAGATCCCAAGAAAGATCCCACGGCTAAAAAGCTTGAAAAAATATCCGCCTCCGAGGTTCTTGCGATGAATCTTAAGGCTCTTGACGCAACCGCAACCGCATTCTGCCTCTCAAACGGAATGCCTATAAAGGTGTTCGGGCTCAAGGATGCCGCCGATATCGTAAAGGCGGTAAAGGGCGAGGTTGTCGGTACTGTCGTGACCCCCGATTGATAACGAGCGTTTTTTCACGCCTCTCTAAATCGGAAAAAATCCACTTGATTAATTAAAATAAAACATATTCATTTCAAAAGGAGAAACATTATGAAGCTTGATACTAAGGAATACGAATCCAAAATGACCAAATCCGTCGCATCCTACAAGGAGAATCTTTCTACTATAAGAGCGGGAAGAGCAAATCCCGACGTTCTTAAGAAGATAGAGGTAGATTATTACGGCTCACCCACGTCCATCTCATCCATCGCCGAGATCAAGGTAACCGACGCAAGAACCATCGTTATCACCGCATGGGATAAGAGCGCGATGAAGGGAATCGAGAAGGGAATACTTACGTCCGATCTCGGTATCCATCCTCAGAATGACGGTCAGTGCATAAGACTTACCTTCCCACCTATGACAGAGGAGAGAAGAAAGGACCTTTCCAAGCAGGTTTCAAGGATGGGCGAGGATGCAAAGGTTGCTATCCGTAACATTCGCCGTGACGCAAACGATAAGACCAAGGCAATGAAGAAGAATTCCGAAATGACCGAGGATGAGGCAAAGGCGAGCGATAAGCAGATCCAGGATCTCACCGATAAGTACATCAAGGAGATCGACAGCGTTACTGCGGCAAAAACCAAGGAAATTATGGAAATTTAATTTTGGATATCTACATAGTTTAAAGCTAAATATTATAAAAGAATTTTGGCGTCAAAGGGTGGATAATGCCCTTTTGAGACCGCCGAAAAATAAGGAATAGCGATGTTTAAAAAGGAAAAGGAAATTATCAAGGCAGACGAGCGGCTTCAATCCGTAGCCATTATTATGGACGGAAACGGAAGATGGGCGAAGCGCCATTTGCTTCCTCGAACGAAGGGGCACGAGAAGGGCGCGGCAATTATCGAGGACGTGCTTAAGGCGTTCCGTGATATAGGCGTAAAATATCTTACGCTCTATGCGTTTTCAACTGAGAATTGGAAGCGTCCCAAGGAAGAGGTTGACGCTATAATGAACCTTGCGTATAAATACGTGGATAAGGTATATACGGACAGACTTAAGAGTGAGAGCGACCTTGCCGTCAAATTTATCGGAGATAAAAACGGACTTCCCGAGAAGCTTCGCGAGAAGTGCATCGAGATAGAGAATATGAATAAGGACGCTAAATTCATCTGTAATATCGCTCTTAATTACGGCGGACGCGCCGAGATAGTCAATGCGGCGAATACGCTTAATAAAAAGGGACTTCCCATAACCGAGGAAAATCTTTCACGCGCTATGTATACGAGTGAAACTCCCGATCCCGATCTTATTATAAGAACGGGCGGAGACTTCAGAATTTCCAATTTTCTTATCTGGCAGGGCGCTTATTCCGAATATATGATACTTGATACTCTCTGGCCCGATTTTGGACGTCGTGATATAGAAAAATGCGTTAAGGAATTCTATACCAGAAACAGACGCTTCGGTGGGCTTGACAAGGAAGATGAAACGTCTAAGGGGGACATTAAGAAATGAAAACAAGAGTTATAACCGCTATTTTTATAACGGTAGCGCTTGTGGCTATACTTCTGCTTTCAAATACGGTTGTTTATTCAATCGCTCTTTCGGTATTTGCCGTGATAGCGGCAAACGAGGTGCTCAAGGCATACGACCTTGACAGAAAATATATTATTTCCATACCGTCGTACATCGTGGCGTTTGCGTTACCCGTGCTATCATTCCTTATGATAGAGGTATTTGTGATGCCGGCGCTTGATTTCATAATCGTTCTTGCGCTCGCAATGTTCGTTTTGATGATCTATCTTTTTATGGTTTCGGTGTTTGCAAAGGGAAAAATCAAATTTGATTGTCTTTCCGCGGGCTTTGTTCTCGTTGTGTATATCACCGCCTGCTTCTCGGGACTTTCGGTAATAAGATACGTTGACGGTGGCGGAATATTCAACGTAGGTATGGTATTTATAGGAGCTTGGGTAAGCGATACCTTTGCATACTTCACGGGCAGACTTCTCGGAAAGCATAAGCTCATCCCCGAGGTAAGCCCGAAGAAAACGGTTGAGGGTTCTGTCGGCGCAATAGTCTTTACAACGCTTCTTATGCTTCTTTACGGCTGGATAGTTTCGCTTACGACAGACTTTGTTCCCAACTATCTCGTGCTTGGACTTTCAGCGCCCATACTTTCTGTTGTAGGGCAGATAGGAGACCTCTTTGCATCTCTTGTGAAAAGAGAAAGAGGCATTAAGGATTACGGAAAGCTTCTTCCCGGTCACGGCGGAATAATGGATAGATTTGATTCCGTTCTTACCGTTTCGGGCGCAACCATGGTAATAACGCTTCTGTTTACCCCCTTTGCATAAGAAACAAAAGCTTACGTTTTAGGTTCAGATTAAATAATCGCTTAGATTCGGGCTGTTGCATGGGTGACAGCCCGAAATATTAAATCGGATTTCAGATTTTCTAAAAGCTAAGGAACAAATTATGAAAAAAACTGTTGCAATCCTCGGAGCTACGGGATCGGTGGGCACTCAGGCGCTTGACGTTGCTCGCGCGAGAGGATACTGCGTTGATTTTATAAGCGCGGGCTCAAACGATGCCTTAGCCGAGAGCATAGCGAGAGAATTTTCTCCTCGCTTTGTCGCTATGGCAGACGAGACTGCCGCAAAAAAATTAAAGCTCAGGCTTTCGGATACGGATATCGGAGTTCTTTCGGGTAACGAAGGAATACTCTCGGGTATTTCTGAAACCTCTGCTGATACGGTAGTAAATTCCATTCTCGGAGAGGCTGGGCTTTTGCCGTCGCTCCGAGTAATTGAAAATAAAAAAAGACTTGCCCTCGCAAATAAGGAATCTCTCGTTATAGCGGGAGATATCGTTATGAGTCTGGCAAGAGAAAAGGGAGTAGAAATAATTCCCGTAGACAGTGAGCATTCCGCTATTTTTCAGTCGCTCAAGAGCGGAAAGGCGAGCGAGGTAAAAAGGCTGCTTCTTACAGCGTCGGGAGGACCCTTCTTCGGTAAAAGCCGTGAGGAGCTTTCCCAAGTGACACTTGCAGATACGCTAAGTCACCCAACCTGGAAAATGGGCAAAAAAATTACAGTCGATTCAGCAACCCTTATGAATAAGGGCTTTGAGATAGTCGAGGCGGCGCATCTTTTCGGAATCGGCTCGGATAAAATTAAAGTTCTTGTACATAGAGAGAGCATATTGCATTCGGCTGTCGAATATGTTGATAACAGTATAATCGGCGAGCTTTCCGTACCGGATATGAGAATGTGCGTTCAGTATGCGGTGGACTATCCCGAAAGATGTATCGGCGTATCAGACGAGCTTGATCTTGTAAAGCTTGGTAAGCTCACCTTTGCCGAGCCTGATAGCGAGGCGTTTCCGCTTCTCGACCTTGCGAAAAGGGCGTATCTCGAGGGTGGGGGAATGTGCGCGGTTATGAATGCGGCAGACGAAATTGCCGTAGAAGCCTTTTTGAATGAGAAAATAAGCTTCACGGATATTTCGGACACCGTTCTTTATACCTTCGATAAAATGCTTTATGCAAAAAATGCCGCATCTCTTGATGATATAATAGCATCGGACAGAGCCGCGAGAAAAGTAGCGAGAGAATACGTTTCCCGCGGAAAAAGAGACTCTGTATAGCGTAATTTTAAGGAGAAAACAAACTTGTTAACTGTAATAGCATCTATTCTTGTGTTTGGATTTTTGATTTTTATTCACGAATTCGGGCACTATATCACAGCGAGAATATTCAAGGTAACGATTGAGGAATTTTCCATAGGTATGGGTCCCCGTCTTGTTACTTGGGTTTCGAAAAAGACGGGTATCAGATACAGTATATCGCTCTTGCCCATAGGCGGCTTTGTTTCTATGCCCGGAGAGAACGGTGAGTATAATAATACAAAAACGGAAAGCGATTCAGAGTCCTTGGATGACGGCGGCGAGCCTGTCTATAACGGAAGGACCGCCGAAGAGGATAAATACGCAAACGATCCAAACACCTTCGGCAAAAAGCCCGCCTGGCAAAGATTTATAATCACCGCCGCGGGAGCAACCGTAAATATCGTTGCGGGATTTTTGGCGATGATAATTCTCACTATGTCGATAAACATAGGAAACACCCGAGTTGCGCAGTATTATACCGACGAGGAGCTCGGAATGAGCGTGTCAAGCTCGGCAAAGCTGCAGCTCGGAGATGAAATACTCAAGGTTGGCGGAAAGAGAGTAAAAATACTTGACGAGCTTTCGTATGAAATTATGCGAAAGGGCAACGAGCCGATAGACGTTCTTGTTCAGAGAGACGGTAAAGAGGTTCTTGTTGAGGACGTCGTATTTCCTATAGAAGAATCTCAGGGGCAGAGCTTCGGAATTATGGACTTTAAGGTAAACCGAGTAAAAAAGAATTTCGGCTCTGTTATGACATATTCCTTCAGAAAAGCGGCGCTCATCGTTAGAATGTGCTGGGAATCCATATACGACTTGATAACGGGCAGATATACCTTCGCAGCGGTATCGGGTCCCGTTGGAATTTCGAGCGCGATAGGCTCTGCCGCAAAGGCGGGCTTCACCTCGCTTCTTTATATAACGGTTCTCATCAGTATAAACTTAGGCGTTATGAACCTTCTTCCTATCCCTGCTCTTGACGGAGGAAGAATATTCACTCTTCTTATAGAAATGATAACGAGAAAAAAGCTTCCTGCGAAGGTTGAGGAAACTATAAACGCTGTGGGACTTGCGCTCCTGCTCGGACTTTCGTTTATAGTTCTTATAAAGGATATAGTCCAGCTGATATAGAAAAAGCATAAATCGGTTGAATAACTAAAAGGAAAAGGCTTATGAATTACAATGAGATAAGACGGAAAAGCCATAAAATACACGTAGGAAACGTAGCGATAGGCGGCGATGCTCCCGTAAGCATACAGTCTATGACGAATACAGATACTCACGACGTGGAGTCCACCT
Organism: Oscillospiraceae bacterium; assembly: GCA_015063445.1. The sequence goes on along the minus strand of SVUD01000015.1, from coordinate 31,189 downwards.
ACGCTCAGATAAAAAGGCTCGAAGCGGCAGGCTGCGACATAGTGCGCCTTACCGCGCCCGATATAGAGGCTTGTAAGACCTTTTCCGCCTTGAAGCAGAGGGGAATCAAGATTCCTCTCGTTGCGGATATTCATTTTGATTATAGAATTGCCGTCGAGGCTGCTCGCTCGGGCGCTGATAAAATAAGAATAAACCCCGGAAACATCGGAAACAGAGAAAAGATTGCCGAGGTTGTCAGCGCTTGTAAGCATTATAGATTGCCCATAAGGATAGGCGTGAATTCGGGCTCTCTTGAAAAGCATATACTCGAAAAGTACGGCTCGCCTACGGCAGAAGCTCTTGCCGAAAGCGCCCTTTATCACGCCTCTCTTTTAGAGGAGCTTGATTTTTCGGATATCGCAATTTCGGTAAAGGCGTCAAACGTAGAGAATATGCTCGGCGCAAACCGCATACTTGCGAAAAGGACGAGCTATCCCTTACATCTCGGAGTCACCGAGGCGGGAGCAAGAGAGAGAGCTATAGTTAAAAGCTCAATAGGTGTCGGCGCGCTTCTTTCCGAGGGTATCGGAGATACGGTTAGAATATCGCTTACCGATGACCCGTGTGAAGAGATAAAGATTGCAAAGCATATACTTTCTTCACTTGATATATATGAAAAAAAAGGACTTGACATAGTTTCGTGTCCCACCTGCGGAAGAACGAAAATAAATCTTATATCCCTTCTTCGTGAGTTTGAAGAGCTTGCGGAAAAAGAGGGAATTTCAGAGAAAAATATAAAGGTAGCTCTTATGGGCTGCGTGGTAAACGGTCCCGGTGAGGCTCGTGAGGCTGATATAGGAATTGCGGGCGGAATAGGAGAGGGCTTGCTCTTCAAAAAAGGACAAACGGTAAGAAAAATCAAAGAAGAAAATTTAGTGCGTGAGCTTATAGATGAAATAAAGAAAATGTAGCGCATAGTCACGTAAAGAGAAGGAAAGGATAGCAAAATGGCAGAAAAGAAATTTCTTGAGGTATTCTCAAGATATAAGCCGACTAAGGAAAAGCGAGAGCTTTTGGAGTCGTGCGAAAAGGCAGTGTTCAGATATACCAAAGAGCCTATGCGTGTTGAGGTAGAGCTATCTTTTTCCGAGCATAAGGACGCATATCTGATATACGAGATAGAGGACGATTGCAGAACGCTTTACGGAGCCGAGTCCTTTAAAATACTTCCTCATTTTCCACCCGAAACCTTCGATATAAGCTATTTTTCGGAAATAGCGGCGGAGGCGGCGCTTTGCGGAGCCGTTACCAACGGATTTTTCTCGGGAGCGGAGTATACCGATGACGGAAGCGTTATAACTGTCGGCATACCTTACTTTATGAATGGCGTAAACTTCGTTAAAGGCGCTAATACCGAGTGGATGCTTTCTAACATCCTTAAAAGCCGATACGGTGTTACGCGAACGGTTGTCATTACCGAGGGTACGGGCGCTGAGGCTCGTATGAGAGCTATCGAGGAGCGCAAGAGCGAAACAATAAAGCGTATAGAAATAGAGAACAAGGAAAGAGCTATCGAGGAAATCAGAGCGGCGAGAGAGCGTCAGGCTGAAGAAGCAAGAGAAAAGGACCCGCATTACGACTTTGATAAAAAGGACGGAATTTCCTCTGCTACCGGAGTCAGCGTAGATATCTCGGATACCGTTTTTCAAAGGGGCAGCACGGTGTATTCTACCGAGGGCGCCGAGGTAATATACGGCGAGCCCTTTGATATAGTTGAGCCCTCTCTCATATCGGATGCAAAGGATATAAAGGTTCAGGGAATATTCTTAGGCACGGTATTTTCCGCCGAAATAAAGGAGAGCCGTACGGGCGATAAAGTCACCGTAAGTATAGGTATTTCAGACGGCGCATCGGGCATATATGTAAAGAAAAGTTTACCTATTGAAGAATCCGGCTTTATGAAAGGCATAAAACCGGGCTTAAACGTTGCGGTTTTTGCGCGACCTATGAGAGATAGATTTGATAATGAGCTTTTCCTCTCTCTTAAGTCCTTGATGAAAATAAAACGCAAATACCGTGAGGATAAATCGGAAAAAAAGAGAGTCGAGCTTCATTTACATACCAATATGTCGCAAATGGACGGACTTATAAATCCCGCCGACCTTATTAATACCGCTATAAGATGGGGGCATAAGGCTGTTGCCGTTACCGACCACGGAAACGTTCAGGGCTTCCCCGAGGTTATGCTTGCTCTTGAAAAGAGCGGAAATACCGACCTTAAGGTTCTTTACGGTATGGAGGCATATTTCGTAAACGACACCGCAAGATGTATTTTCGGCTCACGCTATCCCGCGTTTGATGACGAAATGATAGTTTTCGACCTTGAAACCACGGGACTTTCAAACAGAACCTGTAAGATAATCGAAATAGGAGCGGTCAAGATAAAGGACGGTAAGATCCTTGAGGTCTTTGATACCTTCGTTGATCCCGAAGAGCCTATTTCCGAGCTGATAACCAACCTTACGTCAATAACCGATGAAATGGTTGCGGGTGCGCCCAAGGAAGAGGAGGCGATAAGAAAATTTCTCGACTTTGCGGGCGGCAGAATGCTTATTGCCCATAACGCTAACTTTGACGTAGGCTTTGTAAGAGTAGCGGCAGAGCGCGCGGGCTTACCGTTTGAGAATTCGTACCTTGATACCGTCGGACTTTCAAAATATCTTAATACCGACGTAAAGAATCATAAACTTGATACCATAGCTAAATACTATAATCTTGAGGATTTCCACCATCACAGAGCTTCAGACGACGCGGAAATACTCGCAAAGATATTCTTTGAGATGCAAAAGCGTCTTAAGACAGAGGGAGTAGTAACCTTTAAGCATCTTCTTAACCTTATGAGTGAAAAATCCGATCCCTTGCAGCTTCCTATGTATCATATGATAATACTTGCGAAGAACAAGGAAGGACTTAAAAACCTCTATAAGCTCGTATCGTTCAGCTATCTTAACTACTACAAAAAGAAGCCGAGAATACCTAAATCGGTTCTCGAGCAGTACAGAGACGGCTTGATAATCGGCTCCGCGTGTGAGGCGGGAGAGCTTTACCGCGCGATACTTGACGGAAGAAGCGAGCAGGAAATAGAGGATATAGCCTCGTTCTACGACTATCTTGAAATTCAGCCAACCTGCAATAACCGTTTCCTTGTAGATGAGGGAAAGATAGCTGACGAGGACGGAATAAAGGAAATAAATAAAAAGATATACGAGCTTGGAAAGAAGCTCGGAAAGCCCACCTGCGCTACGTGTGACGCGCACTTTATGAATTCGGAGGACGAAATATACAGAAGAATTATCCTTGCGGGAATGAAGTTCTCGGATGCGGATAAGCCGCTTCCAATATATTTAAGAACCACCGAAGAAATGCTCGCCGAATTTTCATATCTCGGAGAGGATATAGCAGAAGAGGTCGTAATCACCAATCCGAATAAAATAGCGGATATGTGTGAAAAGATCAGACCTATTCCCGAGGGCAGATACGAGCCGGATATTCCGGGCGCTGCCGAGGAGCTTACAGAATCCTGTTGGTCAAGAGCGCACGCATGGTACGGAGACACGCTTCCCGAAATAGTTGAAAAACGACTCAGCCGTGAGCTTGATTCCATAATCAAAAACGGATTTGCCGTGCTTTATATGATAGCGGTAAAGCTCGTTGCGTACTCGGAAAGCCTTGGTTATCTCGTAGGCTCGAGAGGCTCAGTCGGCTCGTCATTCGTCGCAACGATGTCGGGAATTTCAGAGGTTAACCCTCTGCCCCCGCATTACAGATGTCCTAAGTGCCGTCATACCGAGTTCTTTACAGATGGCTCGGTAGGCTCTGGCTTTGACCTTCCCGATAAAAACTGTCCCGAGTGCGGTGAGCCTCTCATAATGGACGGTCACGATATCCCGTTTGAAACCTTCCTCGGCTTCTACGGAGATAAATCTCCCGATATCGATCTTAACTTCTCGGGCGACGTTCAGGGTAAGGTACATAAATACACCGAGGAGCTTTTCGGTGAAGGCCACGTGTTCCGTGCGGGAACTATAGGTACTCTTGCCGATAAAACGGCGTGGGGATACGTAAATAAATATCTTGAAGAGAAGAGAATTTCCATTCCCAAGGCTCAGATAGATTATATGGTCACGCAGATGGTCGGAATAAAGAGGACAACCTCTCAGCATCCGGGCGGAATAATAGTTGTTCCCACCGAGTATGAGATATACGATTTCTCACCTGTACAGCATCCTGCGGACGATCCAAATTCGGATATAATCACAACGCATTATCAGTTCTCATATCTTCACGATACCATACTCAAGCTTGACGAGCTTGGTCACGATATGCCTACCAAGTATAAAATGCTCGAAAGGTATACGAATACGAACGTTCTTGACGTTAAGATGAACGACCGCGCCGTTTATGAGCTATTCCATTCAACAGCGCCTCTTAAGATAACCCCTGAGGATATAGGCGGAGTTCAGATAGGAACGTTCGGAATTCCCGAGATGGGAACGAGCTTCTTGCAGAAGGTTCTTATCGACGCAAAGCCAAAGAACTTTGCCGACCTTCTCCAGATATCCGGACTTACGCACGGAACGGGATGTTGGCTCGGAAACGCGGACGAGCTTATTAAAAACGGAATATGCGATATATCCAATGTTATAGGATGCCGTGACGATATAATGAACACTCTTATCAGATACGGTCTTGATAATTCCGCAGCCTTCAAAATTATGGAGAGCGTAAGAAAGGGAAAAGGACTCACGCCCGAATGGGAAGCGCTGATGAGAGAGCACGGAGTACCCGATTGGTATATGGATTCGTGCAAAAAGATTAAATACATGTTCCCGAAGGCTCATGCGGCGGCATACGTAATGTCGGCTATCCGCCTTTGTTGGTACAAGATATATTATCCTATGGAGTTCTATGCGGCATTCCTTACGGTTGCGCCGGGCGGCTTCAATGCGGAAATAGTCGGCGGAGGCTACCGCGCGGTAAGCGACTGCATAAACGAGCTTGAAAAGAAGAAGCAGGAGGGTCAGGCGACTCAGAAGGACAATGAAATGCTATCAACGATGCAGCTTGTAAGAGAAGCTCTCGCAAGAGGCGTTCAGTTCCTTGGCGTTGACCTTCGCAAGTCGGACGCAAAGGCATTTCTCCCCGAAAACGGAAAAATAAGAATGCCGTTCAACTCTCTTCCGGGACTTGGTGATACGGCTGCCGAAAAGCTTGTTGAAACTATGCGCAATGATCCCGATATCTTCTCGATACAGCAGCTTCGAGAGGGCTCGGGAATCTCCAAAACAATAGTAGAGCTTCTTCGCAGAAACCACGTTCTTGACGGACTTACGGAAACTAACCAGCTGTCGTTATTCTGAGAAAACGGAATTAACGTTCTAAAATCGTGATAGCGTTTTAGTTTTTGTTATCCTGAATAAAAAAGCGGTGAAGATGCTGTATTTTGCATCTTCACCTTTAAAATGTAAGCTAATGTTTTCAAATTCGCCTATTTAATAAAGATAAGCGCTAAAAGAAGAAGCGCGCATTCTATATCACGCTCGGAGGAAAATAGTAAAAACAGAGCGATTCCGATTATGAGTATTTCCTCAGTACCGAAATCCTTTGGCACGACCGAGGAAAATCTGTTGCCGAAAAGAGAAGAGAACATACCCTTTAAGTCTATACCGAAAAGACCGCCTCGTGTTTCCCTTGTACGTGCGATACACTCCTCGTTCTCTGCCTCAAGCGCATCACTTGGACGCTCGCATTCCTCGTCCTTTGGAGAAAACTTTATTTCATTTTGCCGAGCTTCGATTTTTGGTGTCCTTTCGTTTTGAAAATTGTCATCCGAAAATGCCGTACCGTCGTAATTGTCGGGAAGGGAAATCTCTTTACCTTGCGGAAAATAGCTTTGTGAATACATTCGTTACCTCTCTTTCATAACGTCGATAACGTCTATTACCGAAAGCATGGTGTCGATAGCCTTAGCTCGCTCGCTTTTGACGTACGGCTTAAGAGCCGATAGAAGCTCGCGCCGTCTTTTTTTACTTTGCGCTTTTGAGTATGTAACGCTTGCGGCGCTCACGTCATCATCCGTTTTAGACTTATTTTCACTGCTCTCGGTTAAAGCTTCCTTTATCTCGGAGGAATCGGCGCTTACCTCGGTATTGTCGGCAAGGCTTTTTATCCTTGCTATCAGGTCCGGATTTTCCATAATAATTCCGATTATCTTTGATAAATCCTGGTTTTCAGCCATTATTTCTCACCTCGCTTAAGGTCGTTTATGAGGCGCATAGCCGTGGGGAGATTGAGCTTGTCAGCGTCTCTCAATGCTCCTCGCACCTTCTCAAGCTCCTTTGGATTCGGCGCTTTTTCGGGCATATTTATGCCCTTGGCAGCGGCAACCGTTCGTATTTCCTTCCATAATGCCTCGTCGGAAAGCGTAAGCATAGCGTCAAGCTTTGTTTTGTCAATTTTCATATAAATCCCCCAAAATGTATTTCGGGCGCATTGTTTTTTTGCCCGGCTTCTGTTAAATTATATTCATAAGAGCGGAAGTGTGACACAAAGCCTTGATATCTCAAAAATGTATTAAAGGAAAGATTTAAAAAATGAAGTGCTTGATATTTTCAGATTCACACAATTGTTCGTATAATATAACGCGCGCCCTGCGTCTGCATAAGGACACCGAGATAGTATTCTTTCTCGGTGACGGACTTTCGGATATAGACGAGGTCAGATACGCATTCCGAGACGTTAAATTCTTGGCTGTAAGGGGCAATTGCGATATGCGTATGTTTGCCCTCGACTATATAGTGCAAAAGACTGCGGAGATAGAAATTTCGGGCAAGAGGATAGTTTATACTCACGGAGATCTCTACGGCGCAAAGTACGGTATGGGCGGACTCGAAAAGCTCGCCCGGGATAAAAACGCCGATATAGTCCTCTTCGGACATACCCATACTCCCGAGCTCAAATATTTCAGCGACAGTGAAAGACCCTTTTATCTCTTCAATCCCGGCAGTATAGGCGCAAGAGAAGGCAGCTACGGAATAATGACTCTTACAGAAGGCGGCGAGCCCCTCTTTTCACACGGCAATTTTCTGTAAATAACCACAAAAATACAACAAAAAATAACCCCTTAAGATAAAGTGGTATGTATCGACCGCTCTTTAACCTTAAGGGGATTTTTTATTAAGTTATCTTGAAATGTTCTCTTTTCGCTCCTACCGTCAAGGCGGCAGATGTGTGCTTAATATGTTAGGAAATCACGGTTCAAAGTTATCAAAGTCAATAAGAGGACCTTCTAAGGGCTCGTCGTTTTCCGATATATTAGACTCGGAGTCTTCGGGAGTGGAGTCTGTATTCTCATAGCGCTCCCCGGAAATTTCAACGTCTATTTTCATCAAACCGTTAGCGTATTTATTTGAGGCAGCTTCATCCATGTGAAAGGCTATAGCAAAGTAAAACTCATCTCCGGATTTGAGCGTGAGATCCGATATATCCGTGCGATTTATTCCGGATATCAAAAAAGTGTCGCTGCCTTCCCAACGTTGTATTCCGCCGTACGTTGTGCCAAGAGATGTAGAATAGAGAATAACCTCTTGAATGTTTTTAGTTATATCATAGGTTTTAAGATTGACTGAGCACTTTAAATCGAAAGAAGCTGTGTTTTTGATAGAAACATATTTAATGGATGTGCGTGCCGGCTCCCAAGCCTCGTTATTCGAGATACAGTAAGAATCACCTTTTGCCATAATATAGTCCGTTGCGCTTGTCCAAAGCTTAAGTTGAATTACAGAGCTTTCCTTATCATCGTCTTTTTTGATACCTATTTTCTCTTTTAAACTGTCTAAGCTGAGATCACAAGCCGTTAAAGAAAAAGCAAGCGTAAGAATAAGTAAAATTGAAACTAATTTTTTCATAATAAAACAATCCTTCTTTCGAAAAGTTAATGATGTAAACGGTATATATGCTAAAAGCTATGTCTTTTTTCCCGTGCGGAGCTGATAGAATATCTTTGCTAAAAGTCTTTCGCTCATCGGGAAGCTTACGGTAAAGACAGCGCCGACGTCCTTCTTGTTTTCGGCGGAGATAGTACCGCCCATGCTTTGAGTGAGATTCTTTGCGATTGCGAGACCGAGACCGAAGCCGCCGCCATCGCTGCGAGCCTTGTCGCCTCGGTAAAATCTTTCAAATAGGTGCGGAAGATCCTCCTCGTCTATATAAGAGCCCTCGTTCATTACCGAAAGCCTTGCGTAGCGGCCGCTTTTGCTCAGAGTAACGGTAAGTTTTGAGCCGGGGAGGGAATATTTTATTCCGTTATCAATAAGGATGTGCAAAAGTCTTGATAGACTATCCTCGTTTCCTTTTACCGAAATTCCGTTGGCAATATTACTGTCAATATTCACGCTTTTATCGAAAGCCACCGCCTCCATTTGCAAAACGGTACGTTCGGTTATTTCGCTCAGCGCAATATCCGAAAGCACGATTTTTTCCTCGGATACCTCAGTGCTTGAAAGCTCGAGCATACTGTCGACGAGCCGTCTCATTCGCTCTGCCTCGTCCTTTGTCGAGTCGAGCCATTTATCAACGTTTTCAACCGTTTCGCCCTCACGTGACTTGATAATTTCCGTATTTGCGAGAATAACTGTCAAGGGAGTTTTCATATCGTGCGAAGCATCTGCGATAAACTGCTTTTGACTGTCCCACGTTTCCTTAACGGGCTTTATAGCAACGCTTGCTAAGAAATAACTGAGCGCAACGAAGAGAATCAAGCAGCCGAAAAGAATCATTCCGGAAATTCGGGTTATTGATCTTGCGTTGTCTGTAAGTATTTCAAGCGAGGTTATCGAAGCGTAGTTTTTTCCGCCGCTTTGCCCCTTTACGTATATGAGAGAATAATCGAGAAGAAATCCCTCATTGCTTTCCTTTTCGATTATTTTGTCTGCAACCTTAAAAAGCTGAGGCTTCGGCTCGCTTTGAGACGTACCCGTAAAGGTTTCGGTAATAGAGCCGTTATCGTCAAGAAAGAAGGTAAGAGTAGGGAATGGAGGGTTATCGTTTTCGAAAAGTGAGTTTTCACGGTTTTCGGTATTGTTTTCGGCGAAAACTATTTTATCCGCCGCAACGTGAAGCCCGCGCATAATATTTTCACGCTCGGTACGGAACGTAACTATGCATATAGCCGCAAAAACGAGAGCAAGTATAACCGTAACGCATACGATATTCAGCGTTATAAATTTTCGTTTGAGCCTGTTAAGCATTGTATTTCCTCAATTCTGTATCCGAGCTTTTTGATAGAGGTTATCTGCGAAAGCGCACCGATGAACGTAAGCTTTTTACGTAAAAAGGATATGTAAGCCTCAACGTTGTTGTCGGTAGCGTCAGAGTCATAGCCCCATACCTTGAGAATAAGCTCGCTTTTTGATATTATTTTTTTAGGAGATGACAAGAAAAGCTTCATTATCTCGGCTTCCTTAAAGCTCAGTCTTATAGACTTTCCCGTAAGAGCCGATTTTAACTCCGATTCATCGGTAACGAGAACCGTATCCGCAAAGCAAATTTCGTTAGGAATGATTTCACCCCTGCGCCTTGTAAGAGTTCTTATTCTCGCAAGAAGCTCATCTGATGAAAAAGGCTTAGTCATATAATCGTCAGCGCCCGAATCAAGACCGATAACCTTGTCTCTTATTGTGTTTTTTGCGGTCAGAAGAAGAACAGGAGTATCAATTTTTTCTCTGCGGAGCCTCTTTAAAACCTCTATTCCGTCGATTTTCGGAAGCATTATATCGAGTATTATGCAGTCGTATATTCCGCTTACGGCGTAATTATATCCGTCCTCGCCGTCGTAAACGGTGTCGAGCTGATACTTTTCGCCCTTTATTATCTCTGATATGGCGTCTGCAAGATGTCTTTCATCTTCAACTATAAGTATTCGCATATTTTAATTCCTTTTGTGGAAGCTTTTTTGAAAAAGCGAATTTATTATATTGTATAACAAATTTATAAATATTTCAATAATCTTTATTAAAAAAGCGGAAAAATACCCTAAAACGTATAAAAAGACAATGCCGAGGCTTTTTTTGAGGCATTGTCTTTTCGGTGAATATATTTGTTTTTATTGAGTGGCAAGAATATTCTTTATCTCTGCCGCAACCTCTTCGCAAAGAGAAACGGTCATTTCAGCATCCAAGCTCTCAATCATAATACGAACTACGGGCTCGGTCCCCGAGGGACGAACGAGAATCCTTCCCGTCGTTCCAAGCTTTGCTTCGGCAGTTTCTATTATATCCTTTATGCGCTTATCTTCCTTAAAGGCTCGCTTTCCTTCGGCATCTGCGTGAACGTTCACCATATGCTGAGGATATTTCTTCATAACCGATGAAAGCTCCGAGAGGGATTTTTTAGTTTCCGCGATTCTGTTGAGAAGATAAACCGCTGTGAGCTGACCGTCACCTGTCGTTGCGGCTTCTCTTATAATGATGTGTCCCGACTGCTCACCGCCGAGGGAATAGCTCATTTTCTCCATTTCCTCAAGCACGTACCTGTCACCGACCTTAGTCGCGACAAAGCTCATCGAGTTGTCCTTTGCAAATTTTGTAAATCCGTAGTTAGACATAACCGTTCCGACAACGGTATCGGAATTCAGCTTACCCTTTTCTCTGAGAGCTAAAGAGAGAATTGCGAGAACGAAATCTCCGTCCACCTCGTTACCCTTTTCGTCAATAGCGAGAAATCTGTCCGCATCTCCGTCAAAAGCAATACCTATATCAGCGCCGCTTTCGATAACCCGGTCACGAAGACGTGAAAGATGCGTCGAGCCGCAGTCGCGGTTTATGTTAAGTCCGTCCGGCTCACAGCCTATGTATTCGGCGTTGAGTCCGGCACTTTCAAAAACTTCTTTTGCGGTAGAGTAAGCCGAGCCGTTTGCGCAGTCAACTATAGCGCGGATCGTCGAAAGGTTAAACTCTATGTGTGATTTAAGGTATTCCTCGTATTCGCGCTTTAAATCAAAAGAAGGAATAAGCTTTATGGCGCAATCGCATTCGGGGAGGGGTTCTGAGAATATAAGCTCCTCAATGCGCTCTTCCTCCTCATCGGAAAGCTTAAATCCGTCCGAGCCGAAAATTTTGATTCCGTTATACTCGTAAGAATTATGCGAGGCGGATATCATAACTCCGGCATCAAAGCAGTATTTTTTTGTGAGATACGCAACTGCCGGTGTGGAAACCACGTCAACGTCGTAGCTAAGAGCGCTCGTTCTTGAAAGTCCCTTTGCAAGAGCTTCCTTCAAAAAGGTACGGGACTCTCTTGTGTCTGTACCGATAAGAACCTTGGGCGCTCTGTTTTTTTCCGCATCAAGTATTTTTCCGAGAGCGAAGCCAATGGATTCAGCGAGGCTGTATGTTAAGAATTCACCTGCGATACCGCGCACACCGTCCGTGCCAAAAAGTTTTCTCATAAATTGTCCTTTCTGTTTAAAACAGGATAAAAAGTAAACAAAGGTTTGTTTTTATGTATGAATTAGTGCTTTTTCACTATTTTTCCGTCGTTGTGTACAATAGAATTTTCCGAAATAACACCGCGGAGCGAGGTGAGCGGATATATGATGGTGTTTCTTCCGATAATGGTACCCGGATTTATAACGCTGTTGCAGCCGGATTCTGCGAAATCTCCCATAAGAGCGCCAAATTTACGAAGTCCCGTATTAAGCTTTTCCTCACCCATTTTAACGTTAACGCTCGAGTGATCGAGCTTGAAATTTGAAATTACAGCGCCCGCGCCAAGATGAGCCTTATATCCGAGAATGGAATCGCCGACGTAGTTATAATGAGGAAGCTGAGCGCCGTCGAAAATAATTGCGTTCTTTATTTCCGTGCTGTTTCCGATAACCGCCCCGTCACCTATGAGCGCTGAGCCACGTATGAATGCCCCCGGGCGCACCTCGGTTTTGTGACCTATAACGGTAGGTGGGAGTATAGTAGCTTTGTCAGATATTTTTGCGTCATTCGCAACGAATACGCCCTCGGATATCTCGGTATATTCGTCTTTTGGAAGAGTTTTCGAAATTGCTATTATAAAATCCTTGATTTTCGGTAAAGCCTCAAATGGATATTCAAGTCCGTCAAAAAGCTCTCTTGCGATAGTGTGCGAAAAATCGAAAAGCTCGTGCGCCTCAGGTAATTTCATATGGCTACTCCAATCAAAAAAATATTTGCGGCAGTAAACAGTATATTCAGCTCGTCTGAGTTTGATATTCCAATAAAATACCGTGTTTGCCGTAAAATGCCTCAAAAAAGCCCCTTATGAGCGAAAAAACCATTAAATCTACGCTTCATAAAGGGTTAAAATTTTGACGCATTTTATTTTAACACATACATTCGTTAATTTCTATTGACAAAACTACCAAACTTTAAAAAGTGTTTTTGTATACAGTTTATAAAAAATGACGACTTTTTTGTGCATTTGATGTTCGCTTTGTTAAAAAACGAAAAAACGGTCGGAATAAAATACAAATCTACAATACTTTTTTACAAATTAAAACCGCATGATTCAAAAAACGCCAAACTTTTCCTTATCTATTGAAATTGACCGTTAATTGTGCTATACTAAATTCAAATATTAATCAAAAGAGGAAATAAATATGTCTCTTAGCGTAGAAAAGAGCGCTCGGCAGTCATCGGGCGGCAGAAGAGGTTCGCCCAAAAATTTAATAAGCAGAGTTAAAGCATTTTTTTCAAGGCTCTTCTATATAATCGGAATAGTATGGAAGACGTCTCCTAAAATTCTCATTTCGATGTGCGTGCTTTGTATTCTCGACGGACTTATTCCCGTTATCGGAGCGTACATAAGCCGTGACCTTCTTAATGGGGTGGCAGACCTTATTTCATCGGGCGTTGTAAAGGGCAGTGACGTTATATCTAATATTTTCGATACTCTCGCTCCTTTGATTTTTCTGTTTGCGGCGCAGATAGTTTATCTCTTCCTGAAGAGAGTGCTCGGCAAGATAAATACGTGCGTTACCGCTATTGCGGGCGAGCTTGTGGTCAATTATATTCGCCTTAAAATCATGCATAAGGCAAGGGAAGTTGACCAGCGTTCCTTTGACGATCCCGCATTTTACGAGAGACTTGAAAACGCTACGCGTGAGGCTGGTATGCGTCCGATACATATTCTCTCGGCAACCTTTAAGGTCATCAGCGGATTCATAAGCGTTCTTTCGTTTATAGTTGTTCTTGCGATGCTTAGCCCAATAGCTCCTGTGATTATCATTTTGGCATCTATCCCCGGAGCTGTGGTAAATTATTACTATAGAAATCGCAATTTTAAATACCTTCGCCGCCATTCCAAAGAGAGAAGGGAGATGAATTACTATTCCTCTCTTGTAACTAATAAGGACATGGTTAAGGAAATCAAGATGCTCGGTCTTTCGGATACTCTTGAGGATAAATATAAAAAGTCCTTTAAGAAGTATTACGGAGGACTCCGCAAAATAATACTTCGGGAGTGCTTGATGCAGGTCATAGTCAGTCTCGTTTACGTTCTTGCGTCGGGACTTCTCTTCGTGTGGGTTGCGTATAACGTTGTTTTTGACGGCGGTGAGATAGGCGATTGGTCGCTTTATACCAATGCGCTCACATCTATAACGACCTACGTAGGCACGATAGTTACATCGACCGCCACGATTTACGAGGGAACTCTCTTTATAGAAAATATGCTCGACTTTATGAAGGAAAAGGTAGAGATTGCGCCTACTCTTGACGCTCCGCGTGTACCGAATCGCAATACGAGTCACGTTATAGAATTCAAAAACGTCAGCTTTAAATATCCGGGATGCAAAGAAAAAGTTATTAAAAATGTAAACCTAAGATTACAAACGGATGAATCTGTAGTTCTCGTTGGACTCAACGGAGCGGGAAAAACTACTCTTCTCAAGCTCCTAATGCGTCTTTACGATCCTACAGAGGGCGTCATTACTCTTGATGGATACGATATCAGAGAGTATGACGTTCGCGATCTTTACGATATGTACGGAATAATATTCCAGGACTTCGGAAAGTATGCGGATACGGTAAGCGAAAACATACGCTTTGGTGACGTAAGAGCGGAGAACGACGGGGAAAAAATAAAAAAATCCGCGCTTGACGCAAATGCGGACGAGTTTATTAGCGCTCTTCCAAAGTCTTACGAAACGCCTCTTACGAGAATGTTCGAGGAAGACGGAATTGAGCTTTCCGGCGGACAGTGGCAGAAGCTTTCCATAGCCAGAGCGTTCTATAAGAACTCGGATATTCTTATAATGGATGAGCCGACGGCATCGCTTGATCCGCTTGCGGAGCAGGACGTGTTTAATCGCTTTGAAGAGCTTTCGAAGGGAAAAATAAGTATTTTTGTATCGCATAGACTCGGAAGCGCCGTTACAGCAGGTAAAATAATAGTGCTTGATGGCGGAGAGATAAAAGAGATGGGTACTCACGAGGAGCTTATGGAGCTCCACGGAATATACACGCACCTCTTTACCACTCAGCGTGACAGATATATTTCCGAGAAAGATTTGGGTGTTTAATAAAAAAACGGTTGCTAAACTTTTCGTTAAGAGCAACCGTTTCTTTTATCGGATAAATTTGTAAAACGTGATTTTTTGCTTTTAGGCTGCCGCGGCAACCGGACTCGCATCCTTTTTCTCGGGCAGCTTACCCGTGTCAACGAACGAGAGAATCTTGCCGGCAAGCTCAAGAACTATATCATCTTTGAAAGGCGAGGCAACGCCTGAATTTTCGAGAGCTTCCTCGAGGGTGAAGTTCTCTCCGTTTCTGTCTATAAGCTTTCTGTACGCATCGAATCCCGAGCCTGCTTCGGCAATTTCCATAAAGTAGATTTCCAGCGAGGGAATGAGCGATGTGCAGTAGGATTGCACGTAGAAGGGATAGAGAAACGTGTGAGTAATAAAAATTGCCGAAATGTCGTTTATATAGTTGGTATTTAGGCTGAAAGCCTCAGCTGCCGTCACTACGGCGCGATCAAGATTTTCCTTTGTTATCTTGTCGGCGGGCAGGGAATATATCAGCTCCTCGCACTTTGCATAAAAGCCTTGGAAAATAAGCGTCATCATGGCGTTCAGCATCTGGCTTTCGATAAGATAACGGCGGTCGCCTTCGGATAAAATCCCGTCAAGTCTTGTCAAGGTTAAATATTCAAATGCCTGAGACGAAATTTCCTTTTGGTCGATTGAGGCGCTTGAATTATAATTAATATACGTGTCTATAAAGTGACCGAATTCGTGAAGATAAGTCGAGTAATCTGTGATATTCCCATTTGCGCTGAGGAAAAGAAACGGGGCTTCATAATCATTAAGATAGGTAACGAACGCACCTTGGTTTCGATTCTCGCTAATAAGCTCGATATCGAAAAGTCTGTGCTGAAGCATATAATTATATATACCGCCATAGCTTTCGTCAATGCCTGTAACAATATTATTTGATGTGTTTATAAGCTCCTCAAGCTTGAGCTTTGAGGGCTTTAATCCGCTGTCTTGATACACGTATTTCGCAAGCGTAGTGTAGCTGAGTATTTTATAGGTAGGAAGAATATATTCGCAGATATCGTCAAGAAGCTTCGAAGCCTTGTCTGCCGAATAATCTCTGCCGAGTGATTCGTAAGCATAGGTAGCGTAGGTATCGTGACCAAGCTCGTCGGCAATCTCTCTGCGTAGCTTGATAAGCTCGATGAAAATTTCTGTTTGTTTGCTTTTTAATTCCGCTTTACCGCTTTCCGTATTTGAAAGATCAGAGGAAAGCGTTATATAAGAGCCTTCGAGTGTCTCTTCCTTTTCAAGAAGAGCAACCAGCGCGTCTGTAAGCTTGCCGCCGTCCTTGTACTCTTCGATAAGTCCGTCACCGAAATATTCTTTTTCGAAGCGCTCGTTATGAGGGGAGTTCGCCGCGGCGACGTACATATCCTCAACAACACTCGTGAATGAAGGATAGCCGACCGTAATATAGGCTAATTCATCAGCCCAGTATTCAGAGGCTGAATTATTTGCGATTTTTATATCCGCATACGTCCTCATTGTGAGGATATTGTTGAAGTCGTCCTCAAGAGCTTCTATCAGCGCAATCTGCTCTTCGAATGAAATTTCGTTTTTCTCAATTGCCGATATTACCGCAAGAGTTTTTTCGTTAGCCGTATCAAAATCGGGGCGGTTGTATTCTATTTCTCCAAAATCAACCGTCTCTCTTCCGTAGTCCTTATACTCGGGGAAGAGTATTTTATCTCGGTAGTCGTATTTTTCCTCTTCCTTTTCGTCACGGGAATTTTCGGTGTCCGAGGTATCGAATACGTTCTTATCATCGTCCTTATCAGAGCCGAGATTACAGGAAACAAGAGTAGCGATAAGCGAGAAAACTACTACTGTCAGCAGTAAAAATGCGATAATACGTTTAAAAATTCCTATTTTCATCTGACCTCCGGGGTGAATCTAAAGTCTTGTTTACGTCTTGCGTACATATTATATAATATTCTCTCATCATCTTTGGTAATAAACAATAAAGGAAATGAAAAGAATTTGTAAATTTATGAAAAGGCTATAGGCAAAAACTTGAAAATTTGATATAATATAGCCGTAATTATCGGCAAAGGAGAAGAAAATGAAAGGACTTTTTAAGAAAATATTATTGCTCGTCAGCATTGTATCGGTATTGTTCATACCGTCGTGCTTCGGTGGAAAGAAGCTTGTCTACAGAGAATATAACGTGCGATTGGTTTACGGTGACGGACGTGAGGATAAGATTATCACTGTCGGTACGGGAGAGGTAGCTGGGGTCGAGGATCCTACGAGAGAGGGCTTTGAATTCGAGGGCTGGTGTACGGATAGCGGGCTGACGAATTATTATGACTTTAACAGTGCTATAACAAGCGATGTTACGCTCTACGCCAAGTGGGACTTTGATTACAAGCATTTGCTTTCAAGAGTTTCTTCCGAGGTTTCGCCCGCATCTGTTATGATTTATTCAAACGGCGGAGCGCTCGGTACTACTAAGCAAGGCTCGGGCGTTATATACAAAGAAGAGGGGTATAAATGCTACGTTTTAACCAATAATCACGTTGTAAAAAAGGATAACGGCGCTCCCGCATCAGCGATATACGTGTACGATGTCTACGGCAACCAATATGAAGCGGAGATTTTGAAATCCGATCCTGCATACGATCTTGCCGTGCTATCGTTTTTACGTAAAGGAACTCAAGAGCTTTTAGAGCTGGATATCGCAAATAAAATTCCCGATAAAAAAGAGCAGCTTATAACCGTCAGCAATCCCAAGGGAAAGATAAATACGGTGGAGCTTGCCAATATGGAGCTTTACAGCGTTGCGGAACATAATAAATCCGAGTATCGCTTAAGCAACGTTAAGTTTGAGGTGCTTTGGCTTTTGGGAAATGCGGACAACGGTTCTTCGGGAGGTGTTGTGGTTGATGCCGATATGAATATTATCGGGATAATTTACGGAAGCGTGGAAAATAAGGACTCGGGGGATAAGTGTATAGTTGCCGTTCCCGCGCCTAACATTCTTGAATTTCTCGGAGAAGAGTTCGCGGAATAAACGCGGTATATAAAAAGCTTCGAGTAACAAGTGTTAAATACAAGCTAAGAGTTGAAGCATCAACTTGGCAGAAAAACAAAAAGGTATCGAGAATATATACTTTCGGAATAGAACGTTAAAACGCAGTTAAGACGTCACCGAATGATATATTGAATTCGTATACCTTTTTTGTTTTTTATCAAAACGTTCAAAAAACACTTGACAAAGATAAAATGATGTGATAAAATACATTTGAATGATTGTTCAAATGTTCAAACGAAAGGAGCATTAAATGAAAGATACTAACGATATGTGTACTGCATGCAAGAAAAAGTGCGAGGGGAGCAGGGAAGCCTCATTTGATTGCGATCTGATCCTTCGGCTTGCGGATTTTTTCAAGAACTTCGGTGACTCTACGAGAATAAAAATTCTGACGGCGCTTGATAAGGAGGAGCTTTGCGTGTGTGAAATATCCGAGCGCTTATCTATGACCGATTCTGCAGTATCTCACCAGCTTAAAATCTTAAAAAATGCCGATCTCGTACGCTCAGAGAGAAGAGGCAAGCACATATTCTATTCTCTTGCCGATACTCACGTAAGAGATATTATTGAAAAAGCAATAGAGCATATTCAAGAGTGAAATAATATGAAAATGTAAAATAAAGTTATCATATTTGGAGGTAATTATGAAATTTAAGTACGAAATCACGGGGCTTGACTGTCCCAACTGTGCGGCAAAGCTTGCTGGAATTATGGAAAAATGCGATGGCGTTGATTCCGCAAAAATCAATTTTCTCTCAGAGAAGCTTACGGTTGAATCCACTCTTCCCGAAATGGAGCTTTACGCTCTTCTTTCCGAGAAAGCAAAAGCGTTTGATAAGAACGTAAAAATAGGAAAATGAAAATTTTGAGTTTTTTCGAAAGCGATAAAATCAAGATAAGCGGCGGCGTAGCCTTTTTTGCTCTCGGACTTATCCTCGGGGCTTTTAATATTGGTATTTTATCCGCCGTATCCTACGTCTTAGCCCTAACTATATCCGGACTCAGCGTTTATCTCGATGCGGCTCGAGGTATTATAAGACGTGATTTTCTCGATGAAAAATTCTTGATGTCGATAGCGTCGATAGGCGCGCTCTTTGTCGGAGAAATGAGCGAGGCTGTTGCCGTTATGCTCTTCTTTGCGATAGGAGAAGCCTTTGAGCATAAGGCTGTGCGCAGCTCCCGTAAAAAAATACGCGCTCTTATGGATATCTGTCCCGACACTGCGACAGTTCTTCGTGACGGCGAGGAGACGGAAATTGAAGCAGAGGATCTTGAGCGCGGCGATATAATAATTGTAAAAAGCGGTGAAAGAGTCCCGACGGACGCTACGGTAATTTCGGGCTCTGCCGACGTAGATACCTCACTTCTTACCGGCGAGTCACTCCCTAAGAGCGTTCACGTGGGCGATGCAATTGAGAGCGGCTCTATCGTTATCGGAGGAGTTCTTAAATGCGAGGTGCGATTTGCGGCAGCCGAGTCATCTGCCGCGCGCATACTTGACATGGTAGAGAACGCCTCGGAGCGCAAATCCCGTGAGGAAAGCTTTATATCGGTATTCGCCAGAGTTTACACGCCGATAGTTGTAGCTCTTGCTCTTCTTCTTGCGGTAGTACCGTCACTTATCGGCATAACCGAGTGGGGAGAGTCTGTGTACCGAGCATTGATATTTCTTGTAGTATCCTGCCCCTGTGCGCTTGTAATTTCCGTACCGCTTGCGTTTTTCGGCGGTATAGGCGCAATGGCATCACGCGGAATACTCTTCAAGGGCGGAAACTTTTTCTCCCCGTTAGCTAAAGCCAAAGCTGCGGTGTTTGATAAAACGGGAACGCTTACAACCGGTAAGTTTGAGGTAGTCGGCGCTCTTTCGAATACCGTTGATGAGGAGGAGCTTTTCAATCTTGCGGCAAGCGTTGAATACGCATCGAACCACCCGATAGCGCATTCCATTCGCTCGCGTGCTTCAAAATTATACGAGGCGTCGAATATACGTGAGATATCCGGAATGGGAACTGTCGGAGAGATAGGGAAAAGCGTTATTGCGGTAGGCAATGATAGGCTTATGCAAAAAATGTCGGTAGGCATACCGTCATCGGCTAACTCGGGCGCTGAGGCGAGAGTTTTCGTTGCCAAAGACGGAATATTTATCGGCGCGATTCTCATTTCTGACGAGATAAAGCCAGAGGCATCGAGCGCTATTGCCGAGCTTCGTAAATGCGGAATTTCCGAGACCGTTATGCTTACGGGCGATAAGCGTGAGCGAGCGGAGAAAATCGCAAAAAGACTTTCTCTTGATTCCGTTAAGGCGGAGCTTCTTCCCGAAAATAAGCTTTCCGAGCTTGAAAAGATAATAGCCGAATCCTCGGGAAAAACGCTTTACGTTGGTGACGGAATTAACGATGCTCCCTCGATAACGCTCGCTGACGTCGGAATAGCAATGGGAGCTATAGGAAGCGACAGCGCCATAGAGTGCGCCGACGTTGTAATAATGTCGGATAATCTCGAAAGAATCTCCGAGGCTATAAGAAAAGCGAGAAAAACTCTTCGTATAGCGAGAGAGAATATCGTACTTGCGCTTGGTATAAAAATCGGCGTTCTCGCTTTATCGGCATTCGGATTTGCTAATATGTGGCTCGCCGTATTTGCCGACGTAGGCGTTGCGGTATTGGCGATACTAAATTCAATGAGAATGGTTGTGAAAAGATGAGATACTATATGTTCAACAAGCCGAGAGGATGCATAACCGCATGCTCGGACGAGCGTCATAAAACGGTAATGGACTATTTTGATGGAGAAGAGAGAAAGGGACTCTTTCCGGTAGGCAGACTTGATAAGGATACCGAGGGCTTTTTGATAATAACCGACGATGGACAGCTCTCATATCACGTGACTACGCCTGAAAGAGAGGTTGAAAAAACCTATTTCTTCTACGCAAAAGGACAGCTTGACGGGGAAAAGATAAAAAAGCTCGAGGGCGGTGTGGATATTATGACTTCGGAAGTACATAAAACCGCCCCCGCAAAAGCAGAAAAGGTTGGAGAGACAATTCTCAGGAACATAGCGGATAAGCTTGATTGCGATCCCGCGAGACTCAAACACACACGCCACGGAGACGTTCCCGTAACCGCCGTTAAGATCACCATCACCGAGGGAAAAAAGCATCAGGTTAAAAAAATGGCTATGGCGGTCGGGATGAGGATAGTCTATCTTGAAAGGATAGCCATAGCGGGAGTACCGCTTGATACCTCTCTTGGCAGAGGAGAATACCGTCCTCTGACAGAAGAGGAGATCGCTTTGATAAGAGGAGCTGAGAAATAGACCTTAATATTGCCTTTATATCACGGCAAAGTGACACCGAAATATAAATAGAATATTAAATATTTAGTTTTCTATTGAATTTTTTGGTTCACAGTGCTAAAATATAATAGGCAATTTTTATTTAGACACGGAGTTGTATTTATGCGCAGAACAAAAATAGTTTGTACTATAGGACCGGCAAGTGAGAGCGAGGAGGGAATAAGAGGGCTTTGTAACGCGGGAATGAACGTTGCGAGACTCAATTTTTCTCACGGAACTCACGAGGACCATTTAAAGAGAATAAACACGATCAAGAAGGTACGTGAGGAGCTCGAGCTTCCGATAGCTATAATGCTTGACACTAAGGGACCCGAGTACCGAATCAAGACCTTTGAGGACGGAAAAATAGAATTAAAGGACGGCGATAAATTCACCTTTACGGCAGACGAGGTTATAGGAAATACCGAGCGAGTTTCGGTGAGCTATCCGAATCTTCCGGGTGAGCTTTCTGTGGGAGATACCATACTTCTTAATAACGGACTTATGTCGTTTAAGGTTGAGAATATTTCGGGAAACGATATCAACTGCGCCGTTGAAATCGGTGGCGAGCTTTCGGATAGAAAGAGTATGAGCTTTCCGGGGAAGGTAATGAAGCAGAAGTATCTTTCCGAGCAGGACAAGGCTGATATAGCATTCGGAATTGCAAACGACGTTGATTATATCGCCTGCTCGTTCGTTTCCTGCAAGCAGGATATGATAGACGTTCACGAGTACCTTAAGGAAATAGAAGCCGATTCCGTAGAGCTTATCGCAAAGATTGAAAATCAGTCGGGCTTTGACAATATCGAAGAGATTTGCGCATTTTGTGACGGAATAATGGTGGCGCGCGGAGATATGGGCGTTGAGGTTCCGTTTGATAGGCTTCCGGGTATGCAGAAAAAACTTATTACAAAATGCCGTATGCTCGGTAAAAGAGTAATTACGGCAACGGAAATGCTTGAATCGATGATACACAATCCGCGTCCAACGAGAGCGGAGATATCAGACGTTGCGAACGCCGTTTATGACGGAACGAGCGCGATAATGCTTTCGGGAGAAACAGCTGCCGGAAAATATCCCACGAAATCGGTTGAGATTATGGCGAGAATTGCCGAGACTACCGAGGAGAATATCCATTACAGCAAAAGATTCCACAACGCCGAGTTCAAGATAAAGAACGAGGTCGACGCCATATCGCATTCCACCTGCGGAATGGCGATAGATATAGACGCAAAGGCGATAGTTGCCTGTTCTCTTTCGGGAACCACGGCGAGAATGGTATCGAGATTCCGTCCTCCCGTACCGATTATAGGACTTACTACTGATGAGAGGACCTGGCGTCGTCTTTCGCTTTCATGGGGCGTTATTCCCGCGATGTGCGAGAAATTTTCGTCAACCGACGTTCTGTTTTATACCGCAAAGAAGATAGCTAAAACGACGCTTTCTCTCAAAGCGGGAAACAGAATGATAATAACCGGAGGAGATACGACGGGAAAATCGGGAAATACAAATATTCTTAAGGTTGAAACTATCTAAAGCGGCTCTTTTGCCGAAAGCCTTAAGATACGGAGCAAAAAATGACAAAAATTATAAAGTGGCTTAAGCGTGAGAGGGAAAAAACGTCTATACTGCTGAGAAGCATACCCGCAACGGTAGTTACTCTTTTCGTAGTCAGCGTTATATGTATGAACCTTCTTGCGAATAAAACGCTCTTGCAGGTCGATTGGATAGCTCTTGACGGAGGAATACTCATATCCTGGCTTTCGTTTATGTGTATGGACATTATAACGAAGCATTTCGGACCCGGGGCGTCAAACAGAATATCGGTACTTGCGGCGCTTATAAATCTTCTTACTTGCCTTATATTCTTCACGGCAAGCATAATTCCGTCAACCGCAAGCGACTATACCGAATTTGACAGAATATTCGGAGGCACGTGGTTCATCCTTTTGGGAAGCACGGCGGCGTTCCTTTTGTCTGCGGTTATAAACAATTTTCTCAATTTCTCCGTCGGAACTCTTTTTAAGAAAAATCCCGATGGAAAAATGGCGTACGCAATGCGCTCTTACGTCTCAACGTTTATAGGGCAGTTTCTTGATAACTTTATGTTTTCGTTAATAGTTTTCGTAGGCTTTGCGCCGATGTTCTGGGACGGCTTCTCGTGGACGCCTCTTCAGTGCTTCTTCTGCGCTCTGACGGGTGCTGTGGCAGAGCTTATTATGGAGATAATATTCTCGCCGATAGGCTATAGAATAACGAGAAAATGGAGAGAGCGTAACGTAGGAAGAGAATATTTCGAATACGAAAGTGAGGTTGAAAAGCAATGAAGGTGCTTGTAACGGGCTCGTCGCAAGGAATAGGCAAGGCGATTGCCGAGCTTTTCTTGAAGCGCGGATTTGAGGTTATAGGAATAGACAGGCAGCCTACGTCACTGAAAGAGGTCGGATATACGCATTTCATATGCGATATTCGAGATAGGGAAGGACTTCCCGAGCTTTCGGATATAGATATACTTATAAACAACGCCGGCACGCAGAACGAGGACGATATTGAGATAAACCTCAAATCTCTCATATACGTAACCGAGCGTTACGGAGTAACGGAAAACATAAAATCAATTCTTAATATAGGCTCTGCCAGCGGTCATACGGGCGCGGAATTTCCCGAGTATTGCGCAAGCAAGGGCGGAGTTATCGCATATACCAAAAATACGGCTCTGCGAGTCGCAAAATTCGGCGCGACCTGCAATAGCCTTGACCCCGGGGGAGTTATAACGCCGCTTAACGAGTGCGTTATCAACGATAAGGAGCTTTGGGAGAAAATAATGAACGAAACGCCGCTTAAAAGATGGGCAACTGCTGAGGAGATAGCCGAGTGGGCGTATTTCCTGACGGTAGAGAATAAATTCTGCACCGGGCAGAGCATAGTCGTAGACGGCGGTGAATCTATAAACTTTAACTTCATATGGAAGGATTGAGGCTCTGCTTCAGTCGGTCATCAGCGTTAACAAAATACGAAAGATGAGAAAGGAATCGTTCCAAATGGAAAAAATGAATGAAAAATACGAGGCGTTATTTACGCCTTGGAAGATAGGTAACGTAGAAATCAAGAACCGAATAGTTATGTGTCCTATGGGAGGAACCTCGCTTTTCGGTTGGTTTGAGCTTGGCGGCGCTCACTTCGATAAGGAGGCAGCGAAGCTTTTCCTTGAGAGAGCGAAAAACAACGTAGGTCTTATAATTCCCGGTATTGCGCCTCTTCGCAATACGTTCTACGGCAGATGGCTATGGCAGAATCCCAAAATGTTCAAGGACCTTGCCGTATTTATGGAGGAAATACATAAAACGGGCGCTAAGCTCTTTGTTCAGCTTACCGCGGGAATGGGACGCTCGTGGGCAATTACGGACCTTATAGCGCCTCTTCATAAGAATAGATTTACAAGAGCGATTCTTAAGCCGATTCTCGATACCTCGCACGAGCTTGCGTCACCCTCGCCTCAGCCTTCACGCTGGGCGCACGATATAGAGTGTCCCGAGATGACCGTGAAGCAGATTCACGAAATAATCGAGGCGTTCGCAAAGACGGCAAAGCTTTGTAAGGAAGCGGGCGTTGACGGCGTCGAGGTTCACGCCGTTCACGAGGGATATCTTCTTGACCAATTTGCGATAGAATTCTTTAATAAGCGTACAGACGAATACGGAGGCAGCTTTGAAAACCGTTATCGCTTTGCGACCGAGGTTGTAAAGGCTATTAAGGAAGCTTGCGGCGAGGATTATCCCGTATCTCTTCGTTATTCGGTAGAATCAAAGATGAAGGGCTTCTGCGAGGGAGCTATGCCCGGTGAGGATTATGTCGAGGTAGGACGTAATATGGAGGAATCCGAAAGGGCTGCAAAATATCTTCAGGACGCAGGCTACGATATGCTCAATGCGGATAACGGAACGTATGACTCGTGGTATTGGGCTCATCCCCCGATGTATATGCCCGAAAACTGCAACCTCGAGGACGTTGCGCATATTAAGAAATTCGTTGATATTCCCGTAGTATGCGCGGGAAGAATGGATATGGAGGTTGGAGCAAAGGCGGTTGAAGAAGGCAGAATAGACGCCGTAGGTGTTGCGCGTCAGTTCCTCGTTGACCCCGAGTGGATAACCAAGATGATAGAGGATAGACTCGAGGATATCAAGCCCTGTATCTGTTGTCACAGCGGTTGCTTCAATTTCTCGTCCTCAAAGGGACATGCAAATACTCAGGACCTCAGTGATACTATGGGACTTGCCCGCTGCGCTCTTAACCCCGAAACGATGCAGTCCAAGAAGTATTACGTTGAGCCGGCAAAGAAAATCAAAAAGATTGCCGTTATCGGCGGCGGTATAGGCGGTATGGAGGCGGCTATCGTTTCGGCAAAGCGCGGGCATAGCGTCACTCTTTATGAGAAGAGTGATAAGCTCGGCGGCGTGTTTATCGCGGCGGCAGCGCCCTCGTTCAAGGAAAAGGACAGAGCGCTTATCGCGTGGTATATCCGTGAGCTTTCAAAGTATCCTATAACCGTAAATATGAATACGGAGATCAAGGATATAAAATCCCTTGATGCAGATGAAATAATCGTAGCGACGGGAGCTGTCGCTAAGAGAATCCCCGTAAAGGGAGCCGAAAGCGCCGTTGAAGCTATTGAATATCTTCTCGGCAATAAGACAGTTGGCGAAAGAGTGGCGGTCATAGGCGGCGGACTTACGGGCTGCGAGATTGCTTACGACCTCTACCTTAACGGTAAAAAGCCCGTTATCGTTGAAATGCAGGACGACCTCATAACTACAAAGGGAATTTCTCTTGCGAACACAAGCTATCTCCGTGACTTCTTCAAAACCAATAAAGTGCCCGTATATCTTGAAACCTCGCTTTCCGAGATACAGGAAAATGCGGTAGTGCTTAAGGATAAAGATGGAAAGACATTCACGGTAGATACAGATTCGGTAATTCTTTCGGTCGGCTATAATCCCGCGCCCCTCGTATCAAAGGGAAGACACGTTCACGTTATAGGCGATGCCGCAAAGGTGGGCAATCTCAGAACTGTTATCTGGGGCGCTTGGAACGTAGCAATGAAGCTTTAAGCTTCATTGCAGTGATATTCGTCCTTTGGACGAGTGATATTTGCCTCAGGCAAGTGATATTGTGCCTTTGGCGCAGTGATATGTTTCCTTGCGGAAACGTTTAGGAAGATTTTCTCCGCTTTCGGGTCGAAAATCCTCCTCAAAAATTATAGAATAAAGGTGTTCAAATATGATTCTTACAAAAGAGCAGCAGGCGATACTCGACGGTGAAAAGGGCGAAACGCTTGCTAAGGTAATGAAAACTCTCGTTATGTACGGTGATGCGTTTGAGGCTGAAAAGCTTGTACCCGTCACCTCTAAATATAATCATCTCGTAACCTCATTTGGACTTAAGGTAATGTCCCCGGTTTACGACCTTATGCAAACTATTCTTGACGCAGGAGTGTCCTCGGAGCAGAAATTTTCCGTAGACCCCCGTCCTCTCGATAAGAACGTTCCCGCAAACTTCCTTCAGAATTTTGTTTTCAATAAGTTTATGTACTGCAAGCAGGATTTTTATGAAAATCAGCTTGAAAAGCTCGGACTTATGGACAGTGATGCGTTTACCTGCACCTGCTATATGGACGAGGTAGGAAATAAGCCTAAAAAAGGCGACGTACTTTCGTGGGCTGAGTCGAGCGCGGTAGTTTACGCAAACTCGGTTCTCGGCGCAAGATGTAACAGAAACTCCGGAATTATAGATATAATGGGCTCTATCGTGGGCTACGTTCCTTATTTCGGACTTCTTACCGACGAGGGCAGACGCGCTACGTGGGTAGTTAAGGTACAAACTACTAAGAAGCCCGAGGCTCAGCTTCTCGGCTCCGCTATCGGTATGAAGGTTATGGAGGACGTTCCTTACGTAGTAGGACTTGATAAGTGGATAGGTAGTGAGCTTAACGACAGCGCGACCTCGTATCTTAAGGATTTCGGGGCCGCAACCGCATCAAACGGAGCCGTAGGTCTTTACCATATAGCAAATCTTACGCCCGAGGCTAAGGAGCTTGGAGAGTCCCTTATAGCAGAAGGCGCTAAGGAATACGTAATAGACGATGCTGAGCTTGAAAGAGTAAAGAACAATTACCCTGTAATTTGGAAGAAGCCCGACGCAACGCCAAAGCTTTGCTTTGTAGGTTGCCCTCATCTCTCTTTGGAGCAGCTTAAGGATTGGACCGAAAAGCTTGAGTCGTCTCTTAAAGCAAACGGCAGCAAAAAGGTTGTTATCCCCACGGTGTTTACCGCCGCTCCAGCCGTTCTTAAAGCGTTTGAAAAAACCGAGTATGCGCAAAGGCTTAAGGATACGGGTGTAATTACGTCCTATATCTGCCCCTTGATGTATATGAACAATCCGCTTTGCAAAAAGATGCCCGTAATTACGTCGTCAAATAAGCTTCGTACTTACACTAGCGCAAGATATTATACCGATGCGGAAATACTTGAAATCGTTACGGGAGGTAAAATCTAATGAAAAAAGTTTTTCAGGGAAGAGTTGTTACGCCCGGTGAGGTCACTGCTGAGGCGGTTGTAACCAAGGAAGGCTTTAATACGCTTGCTTCGCTCCAGATGGCGTTGCAGTTTGGCGATAAAAAGGTTAAGTGCGGGGACCAGAGCAATAAGGAGCTTTACGGAAAGTCTCTTATAAACAAAGCGCTCTGCTTACCGCAGACTATAGGCTCGACAACGGGAGGACTCGTGCTTTATTGCGCCTGCGCTATGAAGAAAAATCCCGCTTGTATGCTCTTTGCGAACCATATTGATTCACTTGCCGCCGCGGGAGCCGTTCTTGCGGACGTGTGGGTTGACGGTGTTACCATGCCGGTCGTCGATTCGCTCGGCGATGAATTCCTTGACTATGTTAAGGACGGTATGACCGTAACCGTAAAGCCCGGCGGTGTTGTTGAGGTAGAATAGTTTTTTATTCGTTAAAAAGCGAGGTAGATTTATGATATTTGAAAAGCAAGTCGTAAATATGTATAAGGGTATGATGCACACCCGTTGTGACGATACCGAAACGGTATTTTATTTCTCCTCGGAGAATTTTCCCGGCTTGAAGAAGGAAAGCTATGCCTTCCGCTCATCCTTGGGACATACTCTGCAGGGATATATATATGAATACGAAAATCCTATTTCAAGCAGACTCGTCGTCTTTGACCACGGATTTGGCGGCGGACACCTTGCGTATATGAAGGAGATAGAATTGCTCGCAAGACACGGATACCGTGTATTTGCTTACGACCATACGGGCTGTATGGAATCGGGAGGAGAGAGCCCTAACGGACTTTCTCAGTCTCTCTCAGACCTCAATGATTGCATTATCGCCATCAAGGGCGACGATCGCTTTTCGGGAACGGATATTTCCGTTATGGGACATAGCTGGGGAGCCTTTTCAACTCTCAATATAGCCATGCTTCATCCCGAAATTTCCCATATAGTAGCGATTAGCGGCTTCGTTTCGGTAACCGAAATGATAGGAACGTTCTTTTCGGGACTTTTAAAGGGATACAGAAAGCCCGTTTTGGCTCTTGAAAGCTCTGTAAATCCCGAATTTTTCGGTTTTGACGCAAGAAAATCACTTGCGGATTCTGATACAAAGGCGCTTCTCATATATTCGGATAATGATAAGCTCTGTCGCAAAAAGCATTTTGACCTCTTGAAATCGGCGCTCGACGGCAAGGAAAACGTGAAGCTTCTTCTCGTCAGCGGAAAAGGACATAACCCGAATTACACCGCCGAAGCGGTAAAATATCTCGGAAGCTTCTCAAAGGCGAGAGCAAAGCTTATGAAAAAGAAAAATCTCAGTGCCGAGGATAAGGCACGCTTCGTTGCTTCTTTCGATTGGGAGAGAATGACCGAGCAGGACGAAAAGATATGGTCTGAGATATTTACTCATCTTGATAAAAATTGATTTTAAAATGGCTTAATTATTATGAAATACGATGTGATTATTATCGGCGCCGGACCGGGCGGTGTTTTTGCCGCATACGAGCTTATGCAGAAAAAGCCCGAGCTGAAGGTTGCCGTTTTCGAGGCGGGACACGCCTTAAGCAAGCGCCGTTGCCCTATCGACGGTGAAAAGATTAAAAGCTGTATAGGATGTAAAAGCTGTTCTATTATGAGCGGCTTCGGAGGAGCAGGCGCATTTTCTGACGGTAAATACAATATTACCAACGATTTTGGCGGTACGCTCTATCAGTATATCGGCAAAAAACAGGCGTTAGAGCTGATGAGATACGTTGACGAAATCAATATGAAGCACGGCGCAGAGGGAACTAAGCTTTATACCACTGCGGGAACACGCTTCAAGACAATTTGTATCCGGAACGACCTGCATTTGCTTGACGCCTCCGTGCGTCATCTCGGAACGGATATAAATTACGTCGTGCTCGAGAATATCTACGCATATCTTAAGGATAAGGTGGACTTCTTCTTTGATGAGCACGTCGAGACGGTTGCTAAGACCTCCGTCGGTTATTCCGTTATCTCCAAAAGCGACACTTACGACTGTGAGAAATGTATTATTTCTGTCGGCAGAAGCGGCAGTAAATGGATGGAAAAGGTATGCTCTGAGCTTGATATTCCAACCAAATCAAACCGTGTCGATATAGGAGTGCGCGTTGAATTACCCTCAAACGTTTTTGCGCACCTGACAGATGAGCTTTACGAAAGCAAGATAGTTTACAGAACCGAAAAATACGGCGACCGAGTCCGTACCTTCTGTATGAACCCGAGAGGCGTAGTGGTTAACGAAAATACCAACGGTATAATTACCGTTAACGGTCATAGCTACGCAGACCCCGCTTTACAGACGGAAAACACTAACTTCGCTCTTCTTGTGGCAAAGCATTTTTCCGAGCCCTTCAAGGACTCAAACGGTTACGGTGAGTCTATCGCGCGTCTTAGCAATATGCTTGGCGGCGGCGTTATCGTTCAGCGCTTCGGAGATCTTATCAGAGGCCGTCGTTCCACGGCAAACCGCATCGAAGAGGCGTTTATAACGCCGACTCTTCAGGCAACTCCGGGTGATTTGAGCCTCGTTTTGCCGAAGAGAATTCTCGACGGAATTATAGAGATGATATATGCGCTCGATAAGGTAGCGCCGGGAACCGCAAACGAGGATACCTTGCTTTACGGTGTCGAGGTAAAATTCTACAATATGGAGGTCGAGGTTAACGAAAACCTTGAAACCAGATACGAAGGACTCTATATTATAGGAGACGGAAGCGGAATTACGCATTCTCTCTCCCACGCTTCCGCAAGCGGCGTCCACGTTGCGAGAAGCATTGCGAATAAATAATTAACGCGTCTGCCGTATTTAAAAGAACAAAAACGGCAGAAAAGACTGCAAAACAGCATAAAAGCATTAAAAACGGTAGAAGAATTTTGCTCTTCTGCCGTTTTTAATGCTTTTATAATTTATTTCATTTGTAATTGATTTACCCAATTAATCAAATTGCTTTTACCCTCATTAAAAGCTAAAATATCATCGCCGTTTTTATTAATTGCTACGATTGGCAACCATTCATTATTTTTTATACGAACTTTGACCGTGATATAAGTAATCATATCACCTGCGGTAATATTCAAATTTGAATTAGAAAAAACCCAATATTCGCACTCATCGTCTTCATCGGGAATGTGCTGTTTCAAACTTTCACATTTAATCACAACCATCGTATTATGCCCATTGCTATTAATTGTAATGACTTCACCGGTCAATGAAATATAGTTTTCATCATTACAATATATTTCTAACATTTCCTTTTTATCTCTTTCGAGGGCTGTTTGACATCCTGTTGTTATAATTAAAGAAAATAAAATAATTAAGTATACTAATCTTTTCATAAAATTACCTGGTTCAACCACCGCCAAAATGGTCTGCAATCTACAGTCTTCTGATTACCCTATGCATCGTACGTATATTTTACCACAAGGTTGCCATCATTGTCAAGTAGACCAATTATGTCTTTCTGAGCATTTGCAGGTCAAACCTCAAAATCTGCATCGGAGGAAGCAAAGAAATATTTATTGTCTTTCAAGCAGAGGCTTTGCCAAAATGTCATCTTTTCTTGTGATCAGATCATCCGTCGCAATTGCCGCTTCAAGAGCATCCGTGCCTATACGGTC